>JACQAK010000198.1 GCA_016194985.1 Bacteroidota bacterium | reverse complement strand
GTTATGAGAAAAAAGGTGTTACTGAAAATTCAGCCAAGATCATTGTATGTGAAGGAAACTTTCATGGAAGAACTATTTCTATTGTTTCGGCCAGTACTGATCCTGATGCACGCCAGAATTTTGGGCCATTTACACCGGGTTACATCACTATTCCTTATAACAATGTATCGGCACTAGCCGAAGCGCTGAAAGATCATACGGTTGTTGGTTTTCTGGTGGAACCGATACAGGGAGAAGCAGGTGTTTATGTGCCTAACGACGGTTACCTGAAAACCTGTTCGGAAATGTGCAAAGCCGCTAACGTTTTGTTTATTGCGGATGAAGTTCAAACGGGTATTGCCCGAACTGGAAAAATGCTGGCTTGCGATCATGAGCATGTGAAGCCGGATATGTTGATCTTGGGAAAAGCATTGTCGGGCGGTATGTATCCGGTATCAGCCGTGTTGGCTAATGATGATATCATGATGTGTATTAAACCCGGACAACATGGCTCAACCTATGGAGGAAATCCATTAGGCTGCAAAATTGCGATGACTGCCATGCAGGTTGTTCTGGATGAAAAATTAGCTGAAAATTCAGAAAGATTAGGAGAGATTTTAAGAGCAGAATTAAAAGCTATAAAATCTGATAGAATTACTACTGTGAGAGGAAAAGGCTTATTGAATGCTATTATTATCAAGGAAAAGGATGGAATTTCTGCCTGGGAGGTATGTTTGAAATTAGCTGAAAATGGCTTATTGGCAAAACCCACACATGGTGATATTATTCGTTTTGCTCCACCATTAGTAATTACAGAGGAACAAATTTTGGATTGTGCTGCAATTATCAAAAAAACGATAGAGTCTTATAATTAATTATTCATTGGTTATTAGGATAGTATTGGAGTTAAAGCTTTGTCAGTTCGAGCGGAGTCGAAAAGCGTTCTTATGATGTTTGTCTAGTTCTCGACTCCGTTCGAACTGACAGATAATTCAAGATTATTCGCTTACCTTTTTTAATTACATACCGGTGGAGATTCCGTTACTGTCATATCCCGGTAAATATTTTTTTACTTCTTCGCTGATCTCTGTATTGATAAATTTTAACTGAGGAATCTTATCCTCAAAAATATCTGCATAGAATTTTTTCAAAAAAGGTTTTGATTTCAGCACTTCCGGCATTAAGTAATAATTATGTTCTTTATGAAGGACTTCCGAAAAGTCAACATAATTAACAGTTGTACAAAATTCGGGTTTGGGTTTTTCACCTAGCTGGTGGTCTGCAAAAATAATACTGGCGCCTCTTAGATTTCGGTCTTTATGGTTGATCGTTAAGTAAATGTGTTTTGAAAACGATAATTTATCCAACCATTCTTTATGATGGGTTTGATTAACACAGGCTGCATTTAAAACAACTGAATTAACAAGTGTAGGAGAGATGTTTTTGAAAAGGTCATTTTTTAAATCGTACATCAATAATAAATTTCCCATGCTATGAAAGAACAATGTTACCGCTTTAAATTTACCGGAATGATTGTTTTTATAGTTCTGGAATTCTTCTAAAAAAGAAGCGTAAGGTTTTGCGACTTCAGGGGCGATAGAGCAAGTTACTTTGATGTTTTTACCGGGTCGCATATAAGGCCGATCTGTAGGCCAGTCAAAAAACAACTCATCTACATCATAGGTTCTCATCATCATGGTAGCCCTGTCAACACCTGAGGTAAAAGTTTTCCCTAACCCTTCTGTAAATATAACCAAATTTTTAAACGTACTTTTTAAGTTCAATAATTCATTAAGAGAAGTATGAGGAACAGCCACCCAGTTATTGCCCTGATAATACAAGGCAAAATACTTCAATGTTCCTGTGCTGTCGTAATCATAATCAACAAACTCTTTTTTGGTAGCATCATAATTTCTGGTTGATATAACAAATAAACAGGTGTCTTTTTCTGTAGGAACATATTGTTTGTTTAAGCACACATTCGTCCAGTTGCAATAATAATAGGGTACCCCAAATTTGCTGTCTTTTTGAGAAAACACAGCAACATAAATCAACAGGAAAAGTATGGTTAGTGAGGATTTCATATTAAACAAACAGACAATGAATTATTTTGTTCAGATAAAGGTAATTAAGAAAATTGTATTAATTTAGTTAAATAAAACCAAGGATTATGTCAAACGATTTTAGCGAAAAAACAGCAGAAACGGGCAATTTTATAAAGTGCAAAGATTGCGGAGCTAATTTGAAATATTTACCGGGTACACCTTATCTAAATTGTGAGTATTGCGGTGCTAAAAACGAAATTGAATCAGAACAATATACCGAAATCATTGAAAATGATTTTGAAAGTTTTTTAAATGAAAAAGCACACGCAGAAGATAAGCAGGAGATCAGTACGGTAAAATGTACCAATTGTGCAGCCTCTACTACCCTTAAACCTAATGTAACCGCTTGTAATTGCCCTTATTGCGATACACCTTTAGTCATACAAAATGCTTCTACGTCTACGATCATAAAGCCATCCTATGTATTGCCATTTAAAATAGACAGAAAAAAATCGACGGAGTTATTTGTATCATGGGCCGGAGGATTATGGTTTGCTCCAAACAAGATAAAAGAATACGCTCAGCACTCTGCCGAAAAATTAAGCGGTATTTATATGCCTTATTGGACCTATGATACGAATACGGTAACACACTACACAGGCATGCGTGGCGTATATTATTATGTTACTGAAACATATACCGATAGCCAGGGGAAATCGCAAACCCGTCAGGTTCGCCGAACCAATTGGTTTCCGGCCAGTGGAACAGTGTACAATGAATTTGATGATGTACTCATCGTGTCATCCAAATCTTTGCCCGAAAAGTTGGCTAATGATCTCGAACCCTGGGATTTAAATGAACTGACCGCTTATAATGATCAGTATTTGAGTGGGTTCATTTCCGAAAGCTATCAGGTAGATTTAAAAACAGGCTTTGAAAAAGCAAAGGAACGTATTCAACCGGTTATCAAATCAGCAGTGGCTAATGATATTGGGGGAGATGAGCAACAAATCACTACTTTAAATTCGAGTTATAATGATATAACATTTAAGCACATTCTATTGCCTGTTTGGTTAAGTTCGTATCGTTATAAGGATAAGGTATACCGGTTTTTGGTAAATGCCAGAACGGGAGAAGTACAGGGTGAAAGGCCTTATTCTGCCGGAAAAATTGCGGCTTTGGTGATTGCTATTGTGGTGATTGTAGGAACCATCTTGTATTTTGCCAGTAAAAATAAAGGGGGATAGAAAAAACTAAGGTCTTTTGACTTTGGTTTCTTTGTAACCCAGCTTTTTCATGCTACGTCTTTTTTGTTTCTTGGCTTCCTTTAATTGGCGTCTTTGTTCGCGGGCATTTTGTTTGCTCAATTGCTGGCTTGGTTTATCTTTCGTTTTTTTATCTAAATAGGGATTGTAAGCTTCGCGAGCTTTATGTTTTCTCGCTGACTTTTTCCACATTTTCTTGCGTTCCTTGCTTTCGCTAAATTGAGCATTTAGCGTTAAATGACCAGCAGCGATCAAAAACAAAAATATACCTATGTATTTTTTCATTACTGCAAATAACGCTTTTATCTCAAAAAGATACTTAACAAACGACATAATTTACTAACATTGTTTTTCAACTTCCTGTATCAGAATCATGTAGGTTTGTTTTAATTGGATTATTAAAATTACCGGGTTATATATGTCGGTTAACGGACACGGCCGGGTAAAACGCATATTATTCTAATGCAATACATTTTTCAATAAAATACGTTTTGTCGTTTGTAGCTTTTATAGTAAATTTGTTAGAATTAGAACAGATACTATGGCAATAAAAGACTGGACCAAAGAAGAAATCCTGGAAGTGTATAACACTCCTTTAATGGAATTAATATATAGAGCTGCGGAAGTTCATAAACAACATCATACGGTAGGAGAAGTACAGGTTAGTTCTTTGTTATCTATCAAAACCGGCGGATGCCCTGAAGATTGTTCGTATTGCCCTCAGGCAGCACGTTATCATACAGAAGTGAAGGTGCATAAATTAATGAGTGTTCCTGAAGTAGATGAGGCGGCCAATAATGCTAAAGCAGGAGGAGCCAGTCGTATGTGTTTGGGAGCCGCCTGGAGAGAAGTACGTGATAACCGTGATTTTGAAACAGTGTTGGATATGGTTAAAACCATTAACAGCAAAGGGCTGGAAGTGTGTGCTACTTTAGGAATGGTAACCGAAGATCAGGCTAAACGTTTGGCGGAAGCTGGATTATATGCCTATAATCATAACATTGATACAAGCGAAGAAAATTACGAAAACATTATCTCTACGCGTAAGTTCGACGACCGTTTAAATACAATTAATAATGTGCGAAAGGCTGGTTTAACAGTATGTTCGGGAGGTATTATCGGAATGGGAGAAAAAGTAGAGGACAGAGTAGGGATGTTATATACCTTAAGTTTGTTACGCCCTCAGCCTGAATCAGTTCCAATTAATGCTTTAGTAGCCGTTGAAGGAACTCCTATGGAAAATCAGCCACCTGTACCAATCTGGGATATGGTGCGTATGATTGCTAATGCCCGTATTGTGTTGCCAAGAACAGCTGTACGTTTATCGGCAGGTCGTTTAAGTATGAGTATGGAAGGTCAGGCTTTATGCTTTATGGCAGGAGCTAATTCCATCTTTGCAGGAGAAAAACTATTAACCACGCCAAATCCTTTGTATAATCAGGATATGGAGATGTTTCAGATTCTGGGGTTAAATACCAAGAAAGCGTTTGTGGATAAATTGAAGAAGGAAGAATTAGTTTAAAAATGGAAAACCTATTAGATAGAATAACACTTAATCCTGATGTGTGTCATGGAAAGCCGACTATTCGTAATAAAAGATATTCAGTAGATCTGATTCTCGATCTTTTAAGTGCAGGGCAGTCATTTCATTCTATTTTAGAGGAATATTCTTCGCTTGAAATAGAAGATATCTATGCGTGTTTGGCATATGCTTCAAAATTGACCAGAATTAAAACCTATTTGCCGGCAGCGTGAAATTATTGATAGATGCTCAGTTGCCAACTCTATTAGCGGCTATTCTTAATGAATTGGGATATCAATCAATACATGTAGATAGTTTGATCAATGGAGATGAAAGTACGGATACTGAGATTATTAATTATGCGGAAAAACATCAATTGATTGTAGTTACCAAAGATTCGGATTTTTTTCATTCCCATTCTTTACTTAAAAAGCCAGCTAAGTTGCTATTGGTTAGTACGGGAAATATTAAGAACAAGCAATTATTTGATATATTCAGAAGAAATCACTTAAAATTGTATGAGCTTTTTGAAATTGTGAATTTTGTGGAAATTAATAGTAATGGAATTGCTTCTCACGAATAATTTTATGTAGTAATTATATGGCTTCTTTTCCTCATAAATTATCCAATAAATTAGTTCAGGCAAAAGAAAAATTTCTCTTCCGGTCATTAAAAACATCATATCCTGCTATTGATTTTTCGAGTAATGATTATTTAGGATTTTCCTCGAAGGGCTATTTATCAGAAGAGCTCAAAAGCATGGAGCCATCCCTGAAAATGGGCTCTACCGGTTCACGCCTCATTAGCGGTAATTCAAGTTTATTTAAGGAAATCGAAGATTCTATCGCCCAATTTCATCAGTCACCATCAGCGCTTATTTTTAATTCGGGGTATGATGCTAATTTGGGATTATTATCGAGCGTACCTCAGAAGGGAGATTTGATTTTGAGTGATGAATTAATTCATGCCTCCTTAATTGATGGTATTCGATTGAGTTTTGCCTCATATTATAAATTCAAGCATAATGATATAGCATCCCTGAGAGAGCTGGTTGAAAGACATAGGTCATCATTTCAGGAAATTTATGTAGTAGTTGAAAGTGTATATTCTATGGATGGAGATTGTGCACCATTAATAGAATTGGCAGCCATTTGTAAACAGTATGATTTGCACTTAATAGTAGATGAAGCACACGCCATTGGTGTATTTGGAGATAAAGGTAAGGGGCTTTGTCAGGAATTAGCTATTCAGGATGATTGTTTTGCCCGTATTTATACATACGGGAAGGCTATGGGTTGTCATGGCGCAGCGATATTAGGAAGTGAAGAATTAAAACACTATCTGATTAATTATTCAAGATCTTTTATTTATACTACGGCTATGCCCGAGCATAGTTTATTAGCTATTAAAGCGGCTTATCAATTGCTTTTAAAAACTTCTGAAATACAGAAGCTAAGAGACACTATTTATTATTTTAACAAACTACAGCATACATCTTCCGGTTTTATTGAAAGTATCAGTGCCATTCACTGCAAAATTGTGTCCGGAAATAAAACAATCGAAGACCTCGAAACAAAATTAGCTGCGACTGATGTTTTCGTGAAATCCATTAAAAGCCCCACCGTTAAAGAGGGACAAGAGCGCTTGCGGATTTGTTTGCATTCGTTTAATACAGAATATGAAGTAGGTATTCTATTTAATTTATTGTAATGCCAGTGTTTGATTCAAGTCAAATAACTCTGGTAAACACTTTCAAAAAACGGGGCCAGCCCTCTAAGTAATGCTTTCGTTTTGCAATATTTTTATGGTATCTCAAATTGATTCTTTATTTCTGTTTGTAACACCTGTAATATATGAAAGTCCTCTTCTTTTGTCTTTATTCCTTTTTATTAACTACTTTCTTAAATGCTCAAAGTACTGTAGTTGACTGGACAACTTTAGTTAACAATGCGACGGGAATTGTAAATACTTCTAATACACCTAATGCTGTTGTTACAATTAGCGGAGCAGGATTTAGTACTACAAGTGGGGCCTCTCCAAGATATAATGCCTCGTCTGGATCAACTAACTGGGCGATGAGTGGTTTAGGTTTGGGAGCCGATTGGGGAAACACATCTACCTCTATTACAGTAGACATTGTATTTACAATACCTGTTTGTAGCGATTTGTCGTTTGATATACATGATATAAATGGTGATACGGGTACTCCTTTTGAAGATAAGTTAACAGTGACCGGTTATGATGAATCAAATACGCTTATTCCAATAAGTTCTGCAAATTATGTTTTTTCTAATTGTCCGTCATCTTCAATTTGCGGGAATGTTCAATTGTATGATGCAGGTACAGCTAATAGTAGAATAGGAAGATGTACTAACGGAAATTCGAATGTAAATACTTATGGAAACGCCAGTCAAAAAATAACATTTACTCTTAAAGATCCTTCAGCTCCTAAAAAAATAAAAAGAGTAACTATTGTTTATGGTTCTTCTTCAACTAGTAACACAAATGGTTATATGTCGAGTTCTTCAAATCCTGGATACCAAAATATTGTAATAAGTAACATTACAGCAGTTTTGCCTCCGGTAGTTTCAACATCGTTCGCCTGTTTAACTTCAAGTTCTTCTGTAAATTTAACAGCAACTGCGTCAACAACCAGTACTCCTACTTATTCATGGACAACATCAACAGGTACTATAAATTCAGGAAGCAATACTTTATCGGCAAATGTAAAGAGTCCTGCAACGTATACTTTTACAGCATATAATGGCGCAGTTGCCAATGGATGTTCTACTCAAACAGTAGTAACTTTAACGACAACTAATTGTAATTTATTACCGATTGAGCTTGTATCATATTCTGCAAAACGCATCAATGAAGAAGTTAAACTTGACTGGCAAACCCTATCAGAAAAAGGCAATGATTATTTTATTGTTGAACGTTCGTTAAACGGTATTGATTTCGAAGAAGTAAAAAAAATCAAAGGAGGTGGAAATAGTGTGAGATTGATTAATTATGCTGCTATTGATCAGCACCCTTACAATCAAATAACTTATTACCGCTTAAAGCAGGTAGATTATAACGGCCAATATGTGTATTCTGACATCGTTAGTGTTGATGCTGATAATACAAAAGCATTTATCAGTAATATATATCCAAACCCTACCAATTCAAATTTCGATTTTGAATTTTATTCGCCGATCAACGGAGAGTTAGTATATGAGATTACAGACTATACTGGCCGTGTTTTAATTTCGAAAGCGTATACTGTAGAATCGGGTCATTCTACATTAAATACAATAATGGAAGAACTTCCGAATGGAGTCTATTTTCTAAAGGTATATTTTAATAAAAAGGATTTTTATTCGATCAATAAGATCTTTAAAAATTGATTGAAGTGCTTTTAGCGCTTAGAATTATTTTTTATGGTAAATACACATCTGAAGCCTAGCCATTCAATTGGTTTTTGATACTCCTGATCTTTTCCAATTATACATTCTTCTAATTTATTTCTCCAGCTACCGCCTTTGCAAATTTTTTTTCTGTAACCATCTCCGCTACATTTTTGCTCCGGGATGAATACATGTTTTTTTTGAATAAACACTAAAAGAAACTGTGAAAGCAACTATTCCTGGTAGTGGTAAAAATAGTTGTTTCATCAATGTAAGTTTCAGTGGTTATATTCCAATAGCTTTTTTCAGGTCTAATGCGTCATTTACATCATTACTTAATTCGGTTAGTGGTATTTTATTTTGTTTGGAAGCTGCAATAGAAGCAAAGGATTCCTTACTGCATAAAAACATTTTTCCGTTTGAGATCAAACATAAACTATACGAGTCTCTTGGGTTAAATTTTAAAGTGCCGTATGGTAAATTATATACAAGGTTTTTATTGTGACAAACTAAATAGACAGAGGAAGGAATGATTGTGCTTTCGTTGTTCACATACTGTGGATTTATGCTGGCTCCTTGTGGTAAGCTGTTAGGACAATCTGAATTGAAAATGCCAAAGTTACTGATGTTAAAAACACGGATAACAATAGACTGAGCAGTGATGTCTTGTGTGATACTGCTCATTTGTTTCGCTTGCTGTTCTCTTTGCCATCTTATTTTTTCTCTAATATACTCTTCATTCAGTTTTTTCTGTTCGGCCAGATACACAGCTTGTTTTGCTTCAAACTCTTCTCTTAATTTTTTCTCATCAGCTTCCCGTTTAGCAACTAAATTTTTATAATCAGAAAATTTGGATTCATAGGACTTTAAAGCTTTGTCGTAATCGGCACCAGTTAAAGCGGGGTACACAATCAGTTTTTCAACACGCTCTCTTAATTTTAAGGTAAGCAGGTAATTTTTTCCTTTTTGTGGACCTTCAGAAACTTCGGCACTGCTCCAGGTTATATCTGCCAGTTTGGAGTTGTAGTTTTTATTTTCTGCACCAACTTCAAACACGGCATTTTTAAATGCTTCCAATTCAGGAAACTCCTTATAGTTCACATCCAATTCAAACTGAGGCCTTCCTGCAATAGCTTTGTTGGGTTTTACCGGCTCTGATGCTTTTGGTAGTTGGTTAACTTTTTTAGTATAAGCTACTTTTTCGGTCTCAATTTTTGGAGGGATAGCATCTATCTGTTTTTTTATAGAGATTAATTTATCTGACTTTTCTTGACCATCAAAATCTAAATCCTCCATTGAGACATCTTTTGATGATTGTTTATCAAATTTTGATTTATTTTTTAATGAATTATCTCTTCCTAAATATGTCCAGTTTTTAACAACAGTATCTAACTCATACATATTGTATTTATCAGTAGTATGTTCTGATTGAAATTCAACCGTGATTTGTTTTTCAGGCTTAATAAATACGGGTTCTCCGTTTTGGTAGCCTTTGATATCGATCATTCCCGCACTCTCAAAATGAGATTGAACACCGGCACTATCATAGGTCATAGGAATACCACTGGCAATAATATCTGCCTGATTGTGAAATTCTCTGTATTTGATTTCCACATCACCTATAATATCTTGCCCTTGCTTATTAACAAAGGCCTTTTTAGGGATAATGATTTTTGAATTGCTATGATGTTTGATGGTTCCGCCTTGTTCGGCTTTTACCTTGTACGACGTATAAGGAACGTCTAGTTTGGAGATGGGAGGGGCAATAAAAGCTTTATGGAGCTTGGTATCGTTGGTGTTTGTATTCTGACTTCGTGTAGTAACTATCTTATCATTATTGTTTTCTTTTGGTGGTTGTTTTTTAAATACGGAAAAATAGGTAACGGTACAAATAACGGCTACTCCTGCT
>JACQAK010000178.1 GCA_016194985.1 Bacteroidota bacterium | reverse complement strand
TGAGTACCCGAACCTGTTTGCCAGATCACTAAAGGAAACTGATCATCTAATTTCTTAGCCAGGATCTCATCACAAGCCTTAGCTATTAAATCACACTTTTCTTTTGATAATACACCTAATTCGCAGTTAGCTAAAGCGGCTGCTTTTTTAAGGTAACCAAATGCATATATAATTTCCTTCGGCATGCTCGCCTCAGGCCCTATTTTAAAGTTGTTACGAGAACGCTCCGTTTGTGCTCCCCAATAAACATTGGCAGGTACTTTTACCTCGCCCATAGTGTCTGTTTCTATTCTGAATTCCATAGTGGTTTGTTTAATTAATTAACGGGTTGAATTTACTAAAAAACTTGACTTTCAAACGATAAATAAATATGATTTTGGTTGCCATTCTTCTTGAAATTCTTTTTTCTATTTAACGAACCATCCGTGTGGCAATTATTTTATGTTTTCTTAAAATTTCTTTGGGAAAATTTGCTTAAAAAGTAATATTAGTATAGACAGATGAAACAGATACCCTTTACTCAATATGCTTTAGTGCATTTTTTTGTCCCAAACAACAGGTTATGGATATGAGTATAATAATTTTGAAAAGGATTTGTACCTGTGAATTCTCAAACATAAACAACATGGCTAAAAAAGAAAGAAAAACTACCTCGCCAATCTCAAGAGAGGAAAAGAAATTTCAAATCCGTAAAGTATTGTATAAAACACAATCAATGGATTTAGATATTGATAAAAAGAAAACCAAACTTCGATTTAGAAAATTTGTCTATCTAATTATCTCTATTTCGAGCTGCTTGTCCCTATGGAATTATATAAACAACATTCCTGCTCCTGCTGGAATTATGTATAGTATTCCGGCGTCTGCTTTTCTAACAATAGATTTTCCTAAAATCCTTTCTATGTTCAAAAAAACTCCACCTTAACTCAGACCCGCATTGAGGATTTCAGCGGAAATCCTTTTTGGAGACCGATCACGCCTTAGCGTGACTCGAGGCCAAAAAAAGATTGGAGCGTAATGCCCGGCCGCTTTCGCGGAACGCCCTAAACAACCTACATAAAATAAATTTTGCAGTTATTAAAATAAGATTTATATTTGTCGACTGATTAGTCAGTTTATGATTGTTTGGATGGATAAAAAAGAAGAAATATTAAAAACAGCCCTCAAGCTCTTTGTAGAATTTGGCTTTCATGCCACACCTACCAGTAAAATAGCTAAGGAAGCAGGCGTAGCCAATGGAACACTGTTTCATTATTACAAAACCAAAGATGAGCTTATTTTGGCCCTTTATACGCATACCAAGTCGCGTTTAACAGACTATATGTATGCTAATGCCAGTAAAGATGAGTCATTGGAGCTAATATTCAAATCCATTTATACCAACACTATTGAGTGGGCCCAGGAAAATAAGGCCGAATTTTATTTTATTCAGCAGTTTTCTACCTCCCCGTTTTACTCTTTAATTTCAACGGAAGAGATCACGAAACAAGCAAAGCCTCACTTGGATTTCCTGCAACACGGTATTAAAGCAGCTGTATTAAAACCAATGCCCGTTGACTTGCTTTATACACTTATTAACAGCCACATTGCCGGTATTAATCAATACTTGTCTGCAGGAGAGTTTTCAACAGCTAAACAAAAGAAAATCATTAATGAGTCTTTTCAACTATTATGGGATATGATCACTTAAAAAAATATATTCAACAATAGACTGATTAGTCAATCAATATCAAATCAACAATAAACTAATAAATCAAATCATGGAAAAAAAAGTAGTATTAATAACCGGAGCATCTTCCGGAATTGGAAAAGAAACCGCCAAATTGTTGGTGAAAAGCGGATACATTGTTTATGGTGCCGCCCGGCGTGTTGATAAAATGAACGATCTGAAAGCGGAGGGAATTCATCTTTTGGAAATGGATGTGACCAATGACGACTCAATGGTTAAGGGTATTCAAAGCATTTTGGAAAAAGAAAAACGAATAGATGTACTGGTAAATAATGCCGGCTATGGTTCTTACGGTGCACTGGAAGATGTTGCCATTTCGGAAGCAAAGTATCAGTTTGAGGTTAACATTTTTGGACTGGCCCGTTTAACCCAATTAGTAATTCCACATATGAGGAAACAGAGATCCGGAAAGATCGTCAACATTTCATCTATGGGAGGCAAATTTGGTGAACCACATGGCGCCTGGTATCATGCCACCAAATATGCCGTAGAAGGATTAAGTGATAGTTTAAGAATGGAACTAAAGCAGTTCAATATTGATGTCGTGATCATTGAACCTGGAGCGATTAAAACCGAATGGAATACCATTGCGAGAGAAAATCTACTGAAGGTTTCCGGAAATACAGCTTACAAAGATTTAGTTGCCAAACATTATAAAATGTTAGAAGACGCAGATAAAGGAAGTCTGGGGTCAGAACCTATTGTTATTGCAAAAACCATTTTGAAATCCATTAACGCCACCCGACCAAAAACAAGATACGCCACCGGAGGAGGAGCAAAGCTGATTTTGTTTATGAGACGTATTTTGTCGGACAGAATGTTTGACAAAGTATTTATGAGCCAAATGAAATAACAGAATACCTACTCTATTTCAAAAAGCCTCTTCAAATCCGAAGGGGCTTTTTTGATGACTAAACCTTGTATAATATTTTCGTTTCACGTGGAACAATCTCCTTTACATTTTTTGGCTATGGCCTAACATTAATTAAGAAATAAATATTTAGATCCTTCGTTAATTTGACAAACCAATTAATCTATAACCATGCTGATCATTATCTTTAGTGTCTTTGCTTTCTGCTTTATTTTGGAACGGATTATTCCCGGTTGGAAACTCCCTGAAGTTCCCACCTGGACCATCAGAGTAATTGCCATTAACTTTATTCAACTGGCTATTGTAACACTAGCCGGTTATACCTGGGAAAAATGGTTCTCTTCTGCCAGTCTCTTTCACTTATCAAAATATGTCAACTCTGTTTGGGGAGGATTGATCGCCTACTTTATAGCAACCTTTGTGTTTTACTGGTGGCATAGATGGCGCCATAAAATAGATTATCTCTGGACACATTTCCATCAGATACATCATAGCCCGCAACGGCTTGAAGTTATTACCTCCTTCTACAAGCATCCTTTAGAAATGACGGTCAATTCTATTGTGGGGAGTTTATTGGTTTATTCCTTGTTAGGATTAAATATGGAGGCTGGGGCTATTTATACATTGTGTACAGCTCTGGGAGAATTCTTTTACCATACCAATGTAAAAACGCCTCAATGGGTTGGCTATATATTTCAGCGTCCGGAAATGCACAGGATACATCACGAATACGAAAAGCACACAAATAACTACGGAGATATTGTTTGGTGGGATATGCTCTTTGGCACTTATGAGAACCCTAAAGAATTTAATAGCACTTGCGGCTTTGATACTGATAAAGAACTGCGGCTGAAAGATATGCTGAAGTTTAAAGATGTACACAAGGAATAATTGTTTCACGTGGAACAACGATTAGATTTTAGTTCCTATTGACTTCGAAATCCTAAGTCAACAAAACAAAAAGCCCCAATAGAAATATCTATCGGGGCTTTTTGTTTCACGTGGAACAATGTGTTATTTATGTTTGAATATATAAATGGTACTGGAGTAGGAGCTGGTATCATTTGCTTTTAGATTAGATTTTAATCCGGTTTTGAATGCTTTGAATAAGTTAACAGAGCCTGTTTTGTATTTCTCACTTAACATAGACACATAGAAGCTATCGAATTTCATAGGCTTAGTTTCTATTAATTGAAATCCATTGGTATCTAATAGAGCCTTCATGGACTTTAATTCGAAATGATGAAGGTGGCGGGGAACATCATAAGCTGCCCAATGTTCTTTATAATATTGTGCGTCATAAGAAACATGATTAGGAACAGCAATCACCAAAACTCCATTTGCTTTTAGTTTATACTTAAAGAAAGCTAATGTTTCTTTCATATCTGTTACGTGTTCTAACACATGCCATAGAGTAATCGCATCGAATTGCTTTTCGGGAACATACGTTTCAATCTTGGCCTTGTCAGAAAACAGATTCAGGTTTTGTTCTGAAGCAATCTTGCGCGCATCATCATCCGGTTCCATCCCAAAGGTTTCCCAACCTGCAACCTTACATGCATTTAAAAACATCCCTGTACCGCAACCGTAATCCAATATTGTTCCACGTGAAACATAAGAAGAAATCAACTTAACTTTCTTTTTAAGAGTGTACTCTCTTACTATGTGATACAGTTTATTTACAATTCCTTTTTTGCTATTGGTATGAGACACATAAGATTCAGCCTTGTAATAATTCCCGATAACAGAATCCTCGGGGCGGGGATTTGTAAACTTAAACCCACACGACTTACAAGCAACAATCTTAAAATCTTCCTGACTGACCGTATAATCTTTACATTGTAAAAAAGGCTCAAACTGATTTGAGCCACATACTAAACATTTTTCTATAGTCAACATATTTAATTCTATTTGTTCCACGTGGAACTTTTAATTTTATCTTCCTAAATGCACTAATAATACAGAAATATCTGCCGGATTAATTCCCGAGATGCGGCTTGCCTGGCCAATAGTGGTTGGTCTTAATTTGGTCCATTTATCTCTGGCCTCTAATGATAAACTGGCTACTGCTTTGAAATCGAAATCAGCTTTAATTTTATAGTTATCTAATTTGGCAATCTTTTCTGCGTTTTCTTTTTCTCTTTCAATATATCCTTCGTACTTCATTAAAATTTCTGCCTGCATCATAGTATCTGCATCCATATTAGCAACCGTGTTTTTTAAATCTGTACAGTGTTTTGCTAAATCAATAATTGAAACATCAGGGCGAGATAAGACATTAAAATATCTGATCTTTTGAGTGAGTGGGGCAGAGTTAATGCTTTCTAAATATGCATTAGTTTCTTCAGGTTCGGCACTTGTATTCTTAAAGTATTTTATTAATTCTTCGTAGTTTTTAATCTTATCCGAAACACGTTTCATTCTGTCATCGCTAGCTAAACCAATAGAGTGGGAGAGAGGCGTTAAACGGACATCGGCATTATCCTGGCGCAACAACAAACGATACTCTGAACGGGAGGTAAACATACGATAAGGTTCGTCCGTTCCCTTAGTTACTAAATCATCTATTAAAACGCCAATATAGGCTTCATGACGTTTTAAGATCAATGGGTCTTTTTCATTGATTTTTAAGTGTGCATTAATCCCGGCCATTTGGCCTTGACAAGCCGCTTCTTCATAACCGGTTGTTCCGTTTATTTGTCCTGCGAAATACAAGCCTTCCACTAACTTAGTTTCGAGTGTTAATTGTAATTGAGTAGGGGGGAAGTAATCATACTCGATGGCATAACCCGGGCGGAACATTTTTGCATTCTCAAAGCCCGGAATTAGTTTTAATGCTTTTTGTTGAACATCAACAGGAAGAGATGTTGAAAATCCATTGACATAAATTTCAACTGTGCCCCAACCTTCGGGTTCTACAAATAATTGGTGCCTATCACGCTCTGAAAAACGTGTAATTTTATCTTCAATGCTTGGGCAATATCTTGGACCTAAACCTTGAATTCGTCCTGAGTACATGGGTGACTTTTCGAAGCCTGTTCTTAAAATATCATGAACATCCTGATTGGTATAGGTAATATGACAAGGAACTTGCTTTTTTACAGGTCGTCCGTCATTTGAAATAAATGGAGACGTATTATCTAAATAAGAGAATTTATCAATGGCTACATCGCCTTCCTGTTCTTCCATTTTAGAATAATCCAAAGAACGACCATCAATACGAGGAGGCGTTCCTGTTTTCATTCTTCCATTTTCGAAACCTAAGCTTACTAATTGTTCGGTAATTCCATAAGAAGCAGATTCGCCACTACGACCTCCACCAATTTGTTTTTCTCCTAAATGAATTAATCCGTTTAAGAATGTTCCATTTGTTAAGACAACGGCTTTAGCTTTAAATTCCAAACCCATGCCGGTAACAACACCTTCCACTCTTTTTCCGTCTTTAGAAACAATTAATTCGCGGCACATGTCCTGCCAGAAATCAACATTAGGTGTTTGTTCCAGCATTTCTCTCCAGGTAGCAGCAAATAACATACGATCGTTTTGAGTACGAGGGCTCCACATCGCTGGTCCTTTGGAGCGATTCAACATTCTGAAT
>JACQAK010000035.1 GCA_016194985.1 Bacteroidota bacterium | reverse complement strand
GAGCTCGGTAGCTTAAATCTAAATCTTCGGTTAAAGTATCCGGCTGCCAATTTCCCGAATCTATAATACATGATTTACGCCATATTCCAGCTGTACCATTAAAATTAATAAACCCGTTATTGTAATTTCTTCCTACCTGTTCAATTGTAAAGTGAGCGTCCAAACCGAACGCTTGCAATTTCGTTAATAATGAATAATTTCTATTCAAATGTCCCCATCTTGTTTGAACCATTCCGACATTAGTGTCAATAAAATAGGCGACCGTTTGAAGAAGAAAATCTTTTCGTGGTAAGAAATCAGAATCAAATATGGCTATAAACTCTCCTGTTGCTGTTTCGAGACCTTCTTCTAACGCTCCTGCTTTGTAACCAATTCTGTTTGTTCGGTGAACGTGAATAATATTAATTCCTTTGTTTTTCCACTCATGAACTTTGGTTTTAATAATTTCTACAGTTTCATCTGTAGAATCATCTAGCACCTGAATCTCAAGTTTATCTGGGGGATAATCGAAATTACAAACATTATCAATTAATCTTTCGACAACATATAATTCATTATACACCGGTAACTGAACAGTGACAAAAGGTAAATACGTATTATCCTTTTTGAAACTTTTCTTTTTCTTCTTATTTTTCAAATATCTTCTAATAAGAGCGGCCTGCGTCACGCTATACGTGAAAATAAATAACAATGCGATTGAATAAATTACAAGTATAAGTATCATTAAAATTTTCATCATATTACATATTCAATTTAGCACTGTTGTTTCCAATTGAAATCGGATTGCTATTGATCCTGTTTTTCTCATCACCATTTTCAAGTTTTAATACTCCACGAGGGCAAACCGCAGAACAAATGCCGCAACCCACACAACTTGCTCTCACAATGTTTTCACCTTTTTGTGCATAAGCTCTAACATCAATTCCCATTTCGCATGAATTAGAGCAATTTCCGCAAGAGATGCATTGCCCTCCGTTTGTTGTAATTCTAAATCTCGATTTAAATCGCTGAAAAATTCCCATATAAGCGGCTAAAGGGCAACCAAATCTGCACCACACCCTAGACCCTAGCATTGGATAAAACCCTACACCTATTACTCCTGAAAATGCGGCACCTATTAAAAAACCGTAAGGTTGCCTGATCCAAGTATATGTATCCAATCCAAAAATGGTAGTAGTATTCGTGAAATAATTATATAAAACAGCGGAAGTCATTAGGACGGCAAATAGTAAAACTCCATGAATCATGTAGCGTTCAAATTTCCAAGCAGAAACTTTTTTTGAAGATAGTTGGCGAAAGGAATCTCCGGCAGTTTCTGCCAAACCTCCACAGCCACATACCCATGAGCAATACCAACGTTTGCCAACAAAATATGTAACGATTGGGGTTACAATTAAAAATAAAGCGATCCCCCAAACAAGATAAATCATACCCATTGTTCCACCGTTCCTCATATTATCAATATGCCAACTATCAAAAAAATAATAATTAAGTGGCCACATATTTTTTATGTCCTTGGCAAAATAAGCTTTGTCACTATTCAGGCCTTCTAATATTTCGGGAATTAAATATGCAAAAAATAGTTGCGAAAGCATTACGACAATTGTTCTAATAATTTGGTAACGATTATGGCGATATTTTAGAATGAATTTGTACCCTAAACTTGTTATACACAACGTATATAAAGTCCCGTATACAAACCATTGACTGGCAGGTTTCCCTTCAAAAAAATAACTCAAGGGATCAAACAACGCCGCCAGTCCTGTATTAGAGTTCCCATTTACTCCCAACCCTAAAATTCTAGGAAACCAATAAATCAGAACATAAAATCCCGTAAGCGTTATTCCAATACTCCAAGCTATAAGCCCCCTTGAGCTCAATGACCTAAACCAAACAGCATCATTTTTTATCCCGGGTAACTTTTTTAAATAAATTCTGCGGGAATAAACTATCGTACCAAGTAAAATTGAGCTTAATGAAAGTGGGAGAAAAATAACTGCATTGAGTTTAATATTCAAAAAAGAAAGAGCAAGTATTAATAAACCTACCGTTATTAGTCCAATAGCTACCTTTTCAATAAAGTCGATTTTATTTTTATCCGGATTAGATATAGAAAGCGATTCGTTTTTCATGATTCAATTAGATAAAATGCTTTTTTGCTTTCTAAATTTATAAGAGTCTGCGATATCATTTTCATATTTAATAAAAAATTCAGGATCAAAATTAGCTCCTGCTAAATTCTCAATCACATAATCAATGGTTCGTTCTTCACTTAACCATTTATCTATTATTTGATGTCTTAAACGAATTCCAAATGCATTTACACCGATAAGAATATTTGTTTGTTTATTGTAGGCAATCCTCAAACATATTTTTTTTGTTGGATGTTCCCAATAAAAGGAAGCAAGTTGTTCGCTATAATTTGTTGGCACATTTCCATATGTTTGATACTCTATATCAAAAAATTTAGCGGAGTTAAACCAATGCCCAGGATTGTAAGCTGTTTTGACTCCCGAAATCGAATGCGCAAGTGTTTCTCCGTGCATCTTTCCAGTGTACCATACTTGTTCAAGCTGCCTTCTTCCGTTTATTGATTTTTCAAACTGAGCGCAATCTCCGATTGCAAATACATCTTCTATATTAGTTTCAAAAAACTCATTCACAACAACACCTCTGTCAGTATTTATTCCGCTATCTTTCAAAAACAAAATATTAGGGCTTACACCAACCGTTAACCCAACAAATTCACACTTTATACTTTCTCCCTTTGATGTTATGATACTTTTAACCTTTCCTCTCTCATCTGAAATAATTTCTTTCAGTTCAGTTCCAAGGCGAAGATTTATGTTGTGTTCTAAAATATGTCTCTCAATTAAAACCGCTTCTTCCATCGGAAGAACCGCATCCCAAAAATGCTGCTCACGCACCAAAAAAGAAACGCCAATATTTCTTGATTTCAACATTTCTGCCATCTCAACACCAATCAGACCTCCACCTACAACTACTGCGTGATTAACATCTTTGGTATTTTGCTCCATTAATTGCAAATCTTGGTAGCTATACAAACCTTGAACGCCATGTAAATCCTGACCTGGCCACCCGAATTTATTTGATTTAGATCCTGTAGCGATGACCAAGACATCATAAGTTAAACTTTCTCCATTTGAGAACGTCAGCATTTTTTCATCAGTATTTACTTTGCTAACAAATCTGTTTAAAATGTCGATTTTATTTTTAACCCAAAATGAATCTTCATAAGGTTTAGTATCTTGGAAGCGCATGTGTCCTATGTAAATGTACATTAAGGCTGTCCTTGAAAAGTGATGATCTGTTTCAGAAGATATTACTGTAATACAAGCGGTACTGTTTTTTCTAACATTACGAGCGCAAGTAATTCCGGATATCCCGTTACCAATTATGACAACATGTTTGGATGCTGAACTTTTACATTCTCGTAGCAATCTATTTATTGTGGTCATAAATTATTTTATCAAATTTTTATAAGTTGTTTGTATTTTTTTTGGGTGCATCCCAACCCAAAACATGAACAAAGCAATTGTGTTTGCAAAATTCACTCTCGCATAACTATTACGATCATATTTTCGTGCTGAAACTATTGCCTTATTTTTAAGAATTTTAAAGCGAGAAATCTTTTTTAGCCGCTTTGTAAATTCAAAATCTTCCATTATCACGTATTCAGAATTAAAACCGCCTGCTTTGAAGAAGATAGATTTTGTAACGAATAAAGTTTGGTCGCCCCCTCCTGTATAAAACCCGTTATACTTCGTGAAGAAGCCATTTACTTTTAAAAAAAATTTTTTTGAATCGAAATTGTATGCACAGCATCCGGATGTATAACCATTTAATACTGAGTTTTTAATACATTGAATAAATGAAGAAGGTGGAAAGGTATCTGCGTGAACAAAATAAAAGATATCACCTTTAGCAATACTTGCGCCATAATTCAATTGCTGCGCCCTTAATTTTATATTTATATTTTCTGTGATCACTTTTCTATTTCTAGCTATTTGAATTGTACTATCAGTGCTCCCTCCATCTACTACTATTATTTCTACATTTGAGCCTCCAATGTTATTTTTAAGATAATCTAGAAGTAAGCCTATCCGCTCTTCCTCATTATAAGTTGGTATAATTACACTAATTTGCACAAGCTCTATTCGTTTAAATCCCAACTGTAAGTATTATAATTGATTTTCGCATTCGCATTAATTTTTGTTGTCGAATATTTATTTATAAAATCAATTACTGAAACTCCTTTTGATTTGAAATCCATACCATACCAATCAAATATTTTAGATAATTTTGGATTATCGGCAGATACATCATTCCTGTTTTTATCGCTTAAAAAAACTTTCGCTTGGGTATCTAGTTGACTATCCAATTTTTCAGCGACATAGGCTTCATTTAAAAGAATCGGACATGATTTCGAAGCACACACTAATGAAAAATGCACCCTAGCATCTCCAAATTTTTTTCTTAAGTGTCCGTGCTCAATATTGTTAAGGTCAAAAGTTTCGTTCCCTAATTTTATAAATTTAATATCCCAAGGAGTGTTGACAAATGGTATTTGAATTTTACTTCCAATATCTTTAATACTTTTTAAGGGATAGTATTTAATAATTAGTTTTACAGTAAATGCATTGTATGCGTTAATCCAGTATGCCTTTTGTTCATTTACTGACCATGTTTTTTCATCAGGCACGTTATCTGATAATAATTTAAGGTATTTGGATAATAATGCTGAGTCTGCTATAAACCCCTTATAATTAACCTTACCATTACTTGACACATTTTTTTTAAGAAGCGAATTCCAAATTTCATGAGATGGGACTTTAGATTGAGCCGAAGAGCATACACTTGCTGTAAAAAGTATTAATAGAATTAATTTTTTCATTGTTATATTTTATTGATAATTAGATAAAAAATAGCTCCAATAAATCCTGCAATTGGAAGTGTAAGAATCCATGAGAGGATGATGTTTTTTATTGTGCTTACATTTGAACTTTTCGTAACAACTCCAATTCCAAGCAGTGATCCGACAGAAACATGCGTAGTTGAAACAGGTAATCCGCTTATACTTGCTGTGGAAACAAGGACTGCTGTAATTAAATTTGCAGTAAAACCTTGTCCATGATTCATTTTTGTGATTTTTTTACTCATGGTCTCTCCTACCTTTTTTGCGCTAAATAATCCACCTAAGATTATTGCAATTGCAATTGCCCCGGCTCCTAATCGAACGTCCAAAGCATTAATAAGTAATAGTAACCCAACCATTTTTGGCGTGTCATTCAAGCCCCTTGCAAAACATACCGCTCCTGCGCTGATATAATGGGAAATATCTAACACCTTCTGAGCGGAGACTCCTCCAATGGTTCCGGAATATTGTTCACCACAAGATTCTAATGTCCCTGTTTTTACTCTTAACTCAGGGGAGTATGAAGTGATTGCCGATTGCTGCGTTCCTGATGTAATTAATATTGGGCGTTCTTGTACAATACAAACACAAGACTCTTTTGTTATTTTCAATCTCTTTCTTGCCGAAGTGAAAAAGTAATATAAAATAAGGCTTAGAAATGCAGCAATAAATGGGCTTGCAATCAATGGGAGAAAAAAAGAGTTTGCAAGTTTTCCAAAATTAAACTGACTTCCGACCGCTACCAGACCAACACCTGTCAGAGCTCCAACCAAACCATGTGTCGTTGAAATAGGCATCCCTATTTTGGTGGCCATTATTACTGTAATTGCAGATCCCATAGCAACAGCAATAGCAAATTGTGGATGCGTAAGTAGCTCGTCAGGAACCAGCCCCTTACCGGAAAAGTTTTTAACTAAAACAGATGCAAAAAAAACAGAAACTACTGACCCAAAAGCAGTAGTTAAAGTTGCCCAATTCAAGGCTTTTTTGAAGTTAGTGGTTCCACTACCAAAAAGTGTCGATACCCCTTTAAAATTATCATTCGCCCCGTTGGAATAGGCGAGAAAAATTGTTGAAATGAAAACGACTATAAGTAACATTTTAATTTTAATTTATTCAAAAGTATCGTACTTCATATTAATAAAATGTCTTGTTCACGACACATCTAATTTTTCTATCATTTCACAAAATATTTTCGTTAAAAGTTTATCCGATTTTCCGGCAACTTCTATTATTTCCGAAATATTTACTGGTTTTAAATTCTTCGGATCACATTCATCAGTAATCACAGACACCGCGAAACAAGGCAGTTTCATATGGCTGGAAACTATCACTTCAGGAACAGTTGACATACCGACCATATCAGCTCCAATGATTTTCAAAAAAGTATATTCTGCTCTTGTTTCTAACTGGGGGCCTGAAACCGCAACATAAACTCCTTTCTTAAATGGTACACCAAAATATTGGCAAGCTTGTTGAAATAAATCACACATCATATATGAGTATGGAGCACTCATATCAGGAAACCTATCGCCCAAATCATCTAAATTTTTACCCATTAAAGGATTTCCTGGCAATAAATTAATATGATCGTCAATAGCTATTAAATCACCTTTTTTAAAATCTAAGTTAATGCCTCCGGCTGCGTTCGATAATAATAAATAATTTATCCCTAGCAATTTCATTACCCTGATCGGAAAAGTAATTTCCTGAAATGAATATCCTTCGTAATAATGGAAACGCCCCTGCATTACAAGAATAGTTTTATCTGCAATAGTTCCATAAATTAATTTTCCTTGATGAAACCCAACGGTTGTAACTGGGAAATTAGGAATCGAAGAATAAGCAATTGTTTTAATAATTTCGATATGATTTATCAAATCACCTAATCCTGTTCCCAAAACAATTCCTATCTCAGGTTTTTCAATGCCTTGCGATTTTAAATAGTTTACGGTTTCGTTTATTTTTTTTATCATTTTAATAATAAATTTGATTCCCGTTTAACAAAACTTGTTTTTTTAGCTTGATATAGTTATTGTTTTTCTTAAGCCCACCGACTTGGTAATATAACTTGTTTAATACAAAAAATGAATTAGCTTGAAAAAAATCTTTGCAGAGTAAGCCGCATAATTTCTTGTACATTATTTTAAATATATTATCTGATTCACTTGTCTCAAAGTCGAAGCACCCCATTGAATATTTTTCTTGGATATGTTTCAGAATACGTATATCAAATCCAGATGGTGGTATACAACCGGGCTTAATAAAATATATAACTTCACCAACCGCTTGAAATGCTCCCATTTCCATTTGAACTATTTTGTCGCTTAAAAGATTGTAGTATAATTTCGCATGACTTTTTTCAGCTACTTTTATAATATGTCTTTTGTCGAAGGACTCGACAATAATTATCTCTTCAATGTTTTCACTTTGGGTTGTTGATTTAATATAGGCAATAAGCTCTTCAACATAAATAGCTTCGTTGTTTGATGGAATTACCACACTAATTTTCATGACTCAAGGATGTTTGGATAGTGTATTAAGTCTTTCTCAACGTCAATATCTGATAAGGTTGGCAGAAGTTTAAATGAAAGGTTAAGATTTGATAAATCTAAAAGAGTATCAAGCAGAACATTCTCTGAACTCCATGTTTTATTTTTGAATAGCTGAGGATAATAATTTCTCATTCCCAACAAATAATAGCCACCGTCTCTTGCTGGCCCTAAAACAACTTCTTGCTCATCTAGCAATTTAAATGCATCAGAAATAATATTTTCATTTAAATCCAAGCAATCACTTCCGATAATTATAACTTTTTTGTACTTCATATTAAACGCTTTTACAAATGCGTTCCCCATCTTATCTCCTAATTCCTTACCATTTTGCAGAAACTGTGT
>JACQAK010000034.1 GCA_016194985.1 Bacteroidota bacterium | reverse complement strand
CTTTCCAAATCACGTAAAATAAGAGAAGGACGAATCGATGAGGCCATTTACGAAATATTGGAATCTTCTTCAAGAGCTATGCAATCCACACGCGTAAATGCCTGGGTATTTGATAAAGACAGAACACAAATTCAATGCATCGGAAACTTTGATGCGCGCGAAAATAAACTGGTTCCGCAAACGGCTCTGCCTCGTATTGCTATGCCATTGTACTTTAGCTTATTTGAAACCGAAAAAATCATCATTACAAGAGACACTCATACCGAAACAAAAACAGCGGAGCTATATGAATTTTATTTAAAACCCCACGATATCCAATCATTAATGGATGTCCCCGTGAGAATAGAAGGGGAAATGATTGGAGTGATTTGTTTTGAAAATGTTGGCTCTCCAAGAGAATGGACCTTGCAGGAGCAAAAATACGGTCTGGTAGCCGCCCAAATGCTGTCGCTTACCATAGAATCTCACAACAAGCAAAAAGCCAAACAGGAACTGGAATTAGCACTCGCCGAAAAAAACATTTTATTACAGGAGGTCAATCACCGCGTAAAAAACAATTTAAGCATTGTTGCCAGCTTAATGAATTTACAAAGCGAAAAATCAAACGACGATTATCATAAGCAACTATTTATGGAATGCCGAAACCGACTGGATTCGATAGCAACCGTGCATGAATTAATCTATAAAGCAAAATCCTATTCTCACATCAATTTTAAAGAATACCTCAATCAGATCATTGATCACATAGCAGAATCCTATAGCTCAATTCAGCATATCAAAATTATCAAAGGCATAACCGATGTTGATGTCGATATCTCTGCTGCCATTCCCCTGGCATTGATCGTTAATGAATTAATTACCAATTCATACAAACATGCCTTCACCAATAAAAAAGAAGGAATCATCGAGATCTCTTTATTAGAGAACAATAACCAGGTATTTTTAACCATTAAGGATAACGGGCACGGCTTCGATAAAAATGACATTTCCAAAAACTCCATAGGCATGGATATTTTAGACGGTTTGATTGATCAGATTGATGGCACTTATAACTTAACCAGCGACGAAAAAGGCACCCAATTTAAAATTTCGTTTTCCAAAAAATAAATCCCATTTTTAACTCATTAATAAAAACACATTATGAGTTACATACTATCCCAATTACAAAATAAAGTAATGCTGATTACTTTAAACCGTGCTGATAAATTCAACAGCTTTAACCGCGAAATGGCACTGGAACTGCAACACATTTTAGTAGCTGCCGGTGCTGGTGCTAATATTGCCCTGGCTTGTGATATTGTTACCGCCACTAACTCCGCTTCTTTTATCCAGGCATTCAGTAAAATTGGTTTAATTCCCGATAGCGGAGGAACATTCTTTTTACCGCGTCTGGTTGGATTTCAAAGAGCATCAGCCTTAATGATGACAGGCGATAAAGTAACGGCTGCCGAAGCTCTTCAAATGGGAATGATCTACAAAGTATTTCCTGACGAAACATTTATGCAGGACGCTATGGCTTTTGCCTCCACACTGGCCAATATGCCTACCAAAGCCATGGGATTAACCAAACGCTTACTAAACGAAAGTTTATTCAACACTCACGATAAACAATTATCCCGCGAAGGGATTATTCAGGTAGACGCTGCTGCCACACACGATTATATGGAAGGTGTGAATGCCTTTTTGGAAAAACGTAAGCCGGAATTTAAAGGGAAATAAATACGCTTTAAGTTTAATATGTTATCATATTGAACCTACTTGAGGGTTTGTAGAATCCCAAAATAGGCTCAGTACAACCTTACGTTATTAAACCCCTTATTGTTTACAATTTTTCTGTATCCTCCTATTCAAAAGTCGTTATAACCTTAATTTTACTGTTATGATGCATTATAAACTTTTATTTATTTCGTTCCTGTTTTTAACTTTTTCTTCATGGGCTCAACCCAAAAAAGAATATTATGATAGCGAACAAACCAAACTGAAATCAGAAAGTAATATTGTAAAAGGTATGCCACATGGCCGGCATGTAGAGTATTATAAAAACGGGAACATTTCCCGAAAAGGCTCATTTTACAACGGGAAAGAAGACAGTACCTGGTATTTTTATTATGATAATAAAATCCTAAAAGCAACCGAAAATTATAACAGAGGTAAAAAACAAGGGCATAATTTTTACTACTTCAAAACAGGCGAGCTAGCTCAGGAAACTGTATTTCATCAAAATTTAGCAGATAGTATCTGGACCTCCTACTATGAAAACAAAACCGTTAAAAGCCGCGAAGCTTTCTCTAAAGGTAAAAAACAAGGCGACTGGCTGTATTACTTTGATAATGGGCAATTAGAAAGCTCCGGCAAATTTGAAAATGATCTGAAAGAAGGAGAGGTTAAAACATTTTACAAAAATGGAAAAGCGGCTTCCGTATTAAATTACTGCAAAAATAAACCTTGCGGAAAAAGTATAGAGTACTATGAAAACGGGCAACAGAAATTTGAAAAAGAATATGTTGATTCAACAACATTTCTCATTCATAACATGTGGGATGAAAAGGGAAAACAAATTATTACCAATGGAAATGGTACCTTAACAGCACAATACAACAGTGGAATTATTAAAGCACAGGGTTCTTATAAAGATGGCTACATGGATGGACTATGGCGTTATTTTCATCCTAACGGCGAATTAGATTACGAAGCCAATTACGAAAAAGGAATATTAAATGGCTATTATTCTTCCTATTATCAGAACCACAAAATAAAAAGTGAAGGTCCGTTTGTGAATGGAAAGAAAAACGGTGTATGGAAATTTTACACCGAAAAAGGCGAGAAAGAAATGGAGGGTACGTTAAAAGATGGCCTTAGAAGCGACAGATGGACCTATTATTACGGAAACGGCCAAAAAGAATCGGAAGGCTATTTTGTGGATGACAAACAAAACGGCACCTGGGAATATTTTTACCCTACCGGCGAAAAATGGAAACAAGGGAACTTCGAAAACGACCTTAAAACCGGCGTTTGGACCACCTGGTTTGAGAACGGAAAAAAATTACAGGAAGGATCTTACGTTGCCGGAAAGGAGAACGGACAATGGCAAAGCTGGTATAATAACGGACAACTAAAAGATCAGGGAAGCTTTGTTAATGCCCAGATCAATGGCTTATGGGAAGGTTGGTACATCAACGGAAAACCAAACTATAGAGGCGTTTATAACGAAAAGGGCAAGAAACAAGGCTTTTGGGAATACTGGTTCGAAACAGGCCAATACAGAGAAAAAGGATCTTATGTAAGCGGTATAAAACATGGGCACTGGACCAGCTATTTTGAAAAAGGAAACTTTGTAGACAGCGAAGGAAATTACAGTAAAGGGAAACAACACGGCACCTGGACCTATTACTACGAAACAGGCGGGATCATGAAAAGCCAGAACTTCAAGGATGGCCATTTATCAGGCAAATGTGTGAGTTATTATTCCAATAACAAGATCCAGTCAGAAAGTAATTACAAAATAATTAGCGAAAAACGAAAAGGTAAAAAACAAAGTGTAGCAAATGGCGACTGGGTTTTTTACGACAAAAATGGTAAAGAAATCAGTCGGATAACCTATAAAAATGGTGTGAAAAAGTAACCAATAAATAATATGATTATTTTTAATAAAAAAGTATCTTTACTAAATAATACTATTTCTATGCTTTTAAACATTAAACCTTTTATACTGATCGGCTCAATAACCCTTATTTTTAGTGCCTGTGGAGGAAGTAAACAGGAAGAAGTAGATGCTTCGGATGATGGTGCTGCAACTGTAGGAATTGATTCTCAGAAAATATCTGCACAGAATGTATTTAACACCATTCCTTCACGTGCTACCATATTGGAACTAACCAAACAAGCAAATTCGGAATATAATGTTCAATACCTTAATAGCCCGGATGACGTTAGTAAGTATTCTCTGGAAAGCAGCAGAGCCTTAAATTTAGGCGTATATGGTGCAGATCTGAATGTAGCCAGTATCTACGAACAAACTCAGGAATCCATGTTATTCTTCAAATGCGTAAGCATCATTGCCAAAAGCATTGGAGTGAGCAATTCTTTTGATGAGAATATGGGTGATAGAATGACCGCAAACCAATCCAACAGAGATTCAACCCTGAATATTATTACACAAGCTTTCAAAAGCGCCGATAATACCTTACGGCAAAACGGTCGCCCCGGAACTTCTTCATTATTAGTAGCCGGTGCATGGGTAGAAGGATTATACGTTGCCTGTCAAACCGCTAAAGAAACAAATAACGAACCTATCGTTAAAGAAATCTTCCATCAAAGCGAATCGCTGCATAACCTGATTGAATTATTGGAATCCGCAAAAATAGCAGGTGAAGCTTCCTATGTACTTACTGATTTGAAAGATGTGCAAAAAATAATAGACGGAAAAACCGATAAAGTGTATACTGTGGCCGCTTTAAAAGAGCTGGATTCAAAAATCACTACCCTTAGAACCACTATTATCTCTACTAAATAAATCATGGCTTTTATTTTACCCGTTAACGGAATTGAGCCCAGTTTGGGTAAAAATACCTTTGTGGCTCCCAATGCTACCATTGTAGGCGATGTGATCTGCGGAGATGACTGCAGCTTTTGGTTTAATGCAGTGGTTAGAGGCGATGTTAATTCGATCAGACTTGGCAACAAAGTTAATATTCAGGATGGGGCTGTTATCCATTGCACCTATCAAAAAACAAAAACCATTTTAGGAAACAATGTTTCTGTTGGCCATAATGCTATTGTACATGGAAGTCTGGTTCATGATAATGTATTAATTGGTATGGGAGCTATAGTAATGGATAATTGTGAAATAGGTTCCAATTCTATTATAGCGGCCGGAGCCGTTTTAACGGAAGGAACCATCGTTCCCAGTGGTTGTATTTATGCAGGTGTACCCGCAAAAAAGGTAAAAGATATATCTGAAGAGCTTATTAACGGCGAAATCAATCGTATTGCCAATAATTACCTGATGTATAGCACCTGGTTTAAATAGATACAGAAAGTTTATTCCTTCAATTTACACTCAGTTTCCCCGGCTGAAAGTGTTTTACAGTATTTTCTGGCCTGGATTTTTGTGCCGTCGGTAGTTCCGGCATCGTAGGTAGCCACCGAATTAGTGCATTGGCAGGTACGTTCCTTTTTACAAGAAACACACAACAAGGTCATAAATAAAGCACAAATGGGGATAATTTTCATTTTCATAGGATTGTAACGCTAAAATAAACAATTAATTGCTAATAAAATTTGGATTTTACCTAATAAGCCTATATATTTGCAACCCAATTTAAAAATTAATAAACTTATATAATGTTAATAGTAGCAGTAAAAGAAGGTGAAAGCATTGAAAAAGCTTTAAAGAAATTCAAAAAGAAATTTGAAAAAACAGGTGTTGTAAAACAATTACGTACTCGTAAAAACTTTGAAAAACCATCTGTAACAAACAGACAAACCCGCATTAAAGCTGTATACAAGCAAAAAATGCAATTAGGCTTAGCTGCAGAATAGTCCTTTTTCACAAAATTTATATCTTAACCTAAGATTATTGCGAATTTTAAAGTTAAATTCGTGATAATCTTAGGTTTTTTATGTTTAATAAGCATCTACATTCTTTTTTTGACTACTTAACGTACGAAAAAAAGTATTCTGTTCATACAGTTACTTCTTATAAGAATGATATTGGCCAGTTTATAGCATTTATTAACCCTGAGGCTGAAGCTATAGATATCTCTGAGCTTAATTACCAGCAAATACGATCATGGGTCTCGAGCCTCATGAAAGATAAGATCGCCGCCAGAAGTGTTAACCGAAAATTATCTTCCTTAAAATCGTTTTTTAAATTCCTGCAACGTCAACAGGTGATCTCGGTTAATCCTATGTCTAAAATTTCG
>JACQAK010000177.1 GCA_016194985.1 Bacteroidota bacterium | reverse complement strand
GTTCACGAACCGCTACTGTTCCATCTTCTGCTTCTTTTTCGCCCACAACCAGCATAAACGGTATTTTGTTTAACTCGTTATCACGAATTTTCTTCCCTATCTTCTCATTTCTTTCGTCAACAAGGCCGCGAATATCGGAATTATTTAGCAATTCTAAAACTTTTTTTGCATAATCGTTATATTTTTCGCTGATAGGTAAAATTGCTACCTGATCCGGTGTTAACCAAAGCGGGAATTTTCCGGCGCAATGCTCAATTAAAACAGCTATAAAACGCTCCAAGGATCCAAATGGCGCCCTGTGAATCATTACCGGACGGTGTTTCAGATTATCCGAACCTGTATATTCCAATTCAAACCGTTCAGGTAAATTATAATCCACCTGAATGGTTCCCAGCTGCCATTTACGGCCGATGGCATCTTTTACCATGAAATCCAGTTTCGGACCATAAAATGCGGCTTCTCCCAATTCGGTAACTGTTTTCAACCCTTTTTCAGCAGCCGACTCAATAATGGCCTGCTCTGCCAAAGCCCAGTTCTCATCTGAACCAATATATTTGGATTTATTTTCCGGATCACGTAATGATATCTGGGCGGTGTATTCTTTAAAATCCAACGCGTTAAATACGTGAAGCACCAAATCAATGACTTTAAGGAACTCTTCTTTTACCTGATCAGGTCTAACAAATAAATGGGCATCATCCTGAGTAAAGCCACGCACACGGGTCAAACCATGTAATTCTCCTTTTTGTTCGTAACGATATACGGTTCCAAACTCTGCATAACGAACCGGAAGATCCTTATAGGATTTAGGGGACGATTTATAAATTTCACAATGATGAGGACAGTTCATCGGTTTTAAGAAAAACTCCTCTCCTTCATGAGGTGTTTTAATCGGTTGAAACGAATCGGCGCCATATTTTTCATAGTGCCCCGAACATACATATAGATCCTTGTTAGCAATATGCGGGGTTACAACAGGCACATAGCCGGCTTTTGTTTGAGCCTTTTGCATAAACTGTATTAAACGCTCGCGCAACATGGCTCCTTTTGGCAACCATAACGGTAAACCCAGGCCTACTTTTTCAGAAAAAGTAAACAATTCTAATTCTTTACCCAGTTTACGGTGATCTCGTTTTTTAGCCTCTTCCAATAAAACCAGATAATCTTTCAACTCTTTGTCCTTAGGAAAAGCAATACCATATATACGGGTTAACATTTTATTTTTTTCGTCACCTTTCCAATAAGCTCCGGCAATATTCAATACTTTTACAGCCTTAATAAATCCGGTATGAGGAATGTGTGGCCCACGACATAAATCGGTAAAATTACCTTGTGTATACAAGGAAATATTTCCGTCTTCCAATCGTTCCAATAAATCCAGTTTATAATTATCTCCTTTATCAGTAAAGTATTTTATTGCATCCGCTTTACTGATTTCTTTTCGAACATACTCGTTGTTTTGACGAGCCAGTTCCAACATCTTAGCTTCAATTTTTTCAAAATCCGCAGGTGTTAACGTTTGCCCGTTTAAATCTACATCATAATAAAAACCATTTTCCAACGGAGGACCTACCCAAAATTTCACTTCAGGATAAAGTGCTTCCAGCGCTTCTGCCAATAAATGCGCCGATGAATGCCAAAGGGTATTTTTACCTTCTGCATCATTCCACGTTAATAAACTAAGCGTGCTGTCCTGGTTAATAGGTTTGTTAGCGTCTACTACTTCGTTGCTAACTTTTGCTGCCAATACATTTCTTGCAAGGCCTTCGCTAATACTCGATGCTATTTGCATAGAGGTGGTTCCTTTTGGATATTCGCGGATGGAACCATCTGGTAAAGTAATTTTTATCATAACAGTGTTCCCACTTACAAATGTGGGTTTTAATTTAGGGGAACAAAGATATAAGTATTTGTTAGTTTCTTTAGAATTTTGAAGAGAAATATTAAGAATGGAATTATTGTAAAACGTATTGACTAGGAATAATGTAAGTTTATTTTAATCATTTTATTAAAATCAGTTGGGAGTGTCCGCCGGTAGGTAGGCGGATTCAATCCCTCACGTAAAAAATAACTTAGATGAAAGATGACATTTTGAATCTGAAATATAAGGCCGCGTGAGGGATTGCAGCGAAAATTCTTTTTTATTCGTTCCTCATAAAAAAGATTGTAGCGAAAAGCCAGGTCCGCCGGAGGCGGAAACGCCTTATTGATAAAATGCATCCACAGGTTTAATGCATCAGGTCAAATATTCAAATAATCAGATCCTTTCATGAAATTTTAACAATTATTTTAAATTAGATGTTGTAACATATAATGTTATAACATATATTTGCACTCTAAAACATTAAAAAAAATAACATTTTATGAAAACAACTTTTAAAACATTAGTAGCTGTAGCAGCTATCTCTTTAAGTGCAAAAGCACAAACAAACTGGAATGTAGATGCATCTCACAGTAAATTAGGATTCGCTGTTACTCACATGATGGTAAGCGAAACTGAAGGAAAATTTAAAATTTATGAAGGAAAAGTATCTTCATCTAAAGCGGATGCTGATTTTACGGATGCAAAAATTGATTTTTCGGTAGATGCTGCCAGCATTAATACAGATGATGAAAAAAGAGATGGCCACTTAAAAAGCCCTGATTTTTTTGACGTTGCTAAATTTCCAAAAATTACGTTTGTGAGCAAATCAATGAAACCGGGAAAAATCAAAGGAACATACACGTTAACCGGCGATTTAACCATGCATGGAGTTACCAAATCGATTACTCTTACTGCTATTGGCGCTTCTAAAATTGTGAAAGATCCATACGGAATGGAGCGTTATGCATTTAAAGTAACAGGTTCTTTAAACCGTAAAGATTTTGGATTAACATGGAATGCTGCTTTAGAAGCAGGTGGTGTTGCCGTTAGCGAAGAAGTTAGATTAGATATCAATGTAGAAATTACAAAAGCTAAGTAATTTTAAACTATTAATTTAGTCCCCGGTAATCCCGGGGACTTTTTTATACCTTCAATTTGAAATTAGAAGACGAAATACAACAAAAAAAATTTAAAAGCATACAACAAAAGTTAATGCTTAATTTGATCTATACTACCAACTGGCTTACGTCTAAGCAGGACTCTTTATTCAAAGATTCTGATATAACGGTACAACAATATAATGTTTTACGTATTTTAAGAGGTCAATACCCCACTCCTTGCAATATCAAGCTCATTAAAGAACGAATGCTTGATCGTATGAGTGACGCATCTAGAATAGTAGACAAATTATATACTAAAAAACTCATAAATAGAAAAGAATGCCCTAATGACCGGAGAAGTGTGGATGTGGTTATTACGGATGATGGGCTGAAACTGTTAACATCTTTAGATTATATAGATGACCTTTCTAAAGATATGCTCAAATCCTTAACATCCGAAGAGATTGACACACTAAACCATCTGCTGGATAAATTAAGAGATTAAATTAGTCATCTTCCTTTTATCTTCCCGTTTTATATTCTAATTTTACATATTATCTGAAGAATTATGTTAGGACTTAAATTAGAAACCGACCCTCGTTGGGTTAACATTGTTGAGAAAAATATTGAAGAAATTTTAACCGATCATGCGTATTGCGAGCAAAAAGCAGCCACCAATGCCATTTCTATTATGATCAGTTATCCTTATTATACCGATTTGGTAGATGAGATGGTAAAACTGGCAAAAGAAGAATTATCTCATTTTGAAATGGTTCATCAAAAAATACAGGAAAGAGGGTTGAAACTAGGCTATGAACGGAAAGATGAATATGTAGGAGAATTATACCGATTTATGCGGAAAGGTGATCACAGAAAAGAGATCGTGTTAATTGACCGCCTGTTATTTGGAGCAATGATCGAAGCCCGCAGTTGCGAGCGCTTTAAGCTATTATCAGAACAAATAAATGATGCCGACTTAAGATCGTTTTACCGGGAATTAATGATCAGTGAAGCAACTCACTACACCCTATTTATTGGTTTTGCCCGTAAATATGGCGGCCATATAGAAGATATTGAAATGCGCTGGCAGCAATGGTTGGATTATGAAGCTGAGTTAATTAAGAATTATAGTAAAAAAGAGACCGTTCATGGGTAAAAATCGATAATTAGACTTATTCTAAATATTAAAAATACCCAATAAAGGGTATACCTGTATCGGTAAAAGATTTTACATTTGCGTAAACTTTAAAAAAACCTTTAAAATGAAAAAAATTACATTATTAGCAGCTGTTATCGTTGCTGCGTCTTTTGCTTCTTGCAAAAAAAATTACACTTGTACTTGTACTGGAACTTCTAACGGTGTTAGCGGAACTTACACTTACGATTTAGGAAAAATCAAAAAGAAAGATGCTAAATCTTCTTGCGATGCAGCAGGTGCTGCTTGGGTTAGCGTAGGTTACACTTGCGAATCAAAAGTAAAATAATTACTATTTTTAAAATGAAGAAAAGCTGTTATTTGTTAAATAACAGCTTTTTTTTTGTTAAATACCCAATACAAGGTATTGGAATTACAGAAATAATACATAATTTCGATTTTCTAAAATTAATAACCTTTAAAAACCAAAAAAATGAAAAAAATTACTTTATTAGCTGCCGTAGTTGTAGCAATTAGCTTTGCATCTTGCCGTAAAGACAGAACTTGTGAGTGTACTGATACTAGTGGAGGTGTTACTTATGTAACAACTACAAAAGTAAAAAGTACTAAAAAAGATGCTACATCTTGGTGTGATGCTGCAAACGGTTCAAAATCAACTACTACTGCCAACGGAGTTACTCTTCCTAATGGTTCTACTACTCAAACTTGTAAAATTAAATAATACAAACTTGTTTTTTGTAATTAAAACCCGCATTTCTGCGGGTTTTTTTTAATAAAAACACTAATTCATTAATAATTTCTAAATTTTAATCATGAAAAAAATTACTTTATTAGCAGTTGCTTTTACTGCTTTAACTTTTGCTTCTTGCAAAAAAGACAGAACTTGTACTTGTAAAACTACAACTACTTCAGAAATTACAAATTATACTGGTGGTGGATCCAGCACCGGTAGCAATTTTGGAACAACTGAAGATAAAACAGTTATGACTAAAGTTTCTAAAAAAACAGCTAAAACAAATTGTGTTTCTAACGAAAACACAAATACTGACACAGAAATAAATTACACTAAAACAACCATTACTAAAACGGATTGTACTTTAAGCTAGTAATTGCTTAATTATGTTAAAAAAAGCTACCTTATCGGTAGCTTTTTTTTTGATACTAAACTCACAATTAAATAAATGGTAAATTCGCCATAAATTATGAAACCTATACTTGTTAAAATTGCCTTTTTTATTCTTAGTTCATTAATGGGCCTTGTGTTTTTATTTAGTGGTTACACAAAACTCTATCCTATTGAACCTTTTGAATTCACCTTTGTTGATCTTGGTATTGGCGGATGGTATATGGCACCATTTATTGCGCGCTTTATGATCGGCCTGGAGTTTTTAATAGGATTCCTGCTCATATTTGGTTTGTTTATGAGGTTTTCTTTAAAATTAACCATAGGCTCACTTATTTTCTTTTCGGTATATCTCATTTTTATTATGATTAACAATGGTAACAATGGCAACTGCGGTTGTTTTGGACAGGCTTTAGTAATGACGCCTCTTCAGGCATTGATCAAAAATGCCATTATGCTGGCAGTCTGCTTTGTGATCTATAAATTCTATGATGGTTTTAATTACGGAAAAGCAGGAAAATGGATCTTTGGTATCTTATTCATAACAGCCTTTGCCTTACCTCACATTTTAAATTATGTTGATTTTAGTTATTCTCAATCTTATTTAACCAAACAGGAAGATCATTTTAAACTTGAATTAGATAGTGTTTATAGCAGTGCTAAAATCCACAAAGCGCCCAGAACTTTAAGCACTGGAAAGCATGTGATTGCGTTTATGAGTATGAGTTGTCCTCATTGCCGGATTGCAGCGAAAAAAATGCGCCTGATTAAAGAGCAAAACCCTAATATCTCTATGTACCTGATTTTAAACGGAGAATATGACATGTTAAAGCCGTTTTTTGAGGATACAAAGGCTAGAAATATTGATTACTGCGTTTTAAATGGCAGAAACTTTATTTATCTGGCGGGGCTAAACTTACCGGTCATCTATTTAGTGAATAATTCGGTAGTAGAAGCTGATGTAAATTATATGGAGTTGGATCAGACGGAAATTGAAAAATGGCTGGCAAAACCTTAAGTCGATTTTAAAAGATCTCTTTCAAACGAATCAGGCGATTAATCTGAGTATAATTTTTATCAGCATTGTTTTTTTGTTTATCTGATAAATAGATAGCTTTCCATTGTGCATTTAAAGCCCCTGTAATATCGGTATCATAATTATCACCAATCATAACGCATTCATTGAATTGCGCGGATGTTAACCGTTGAGCCAAATCAAAAATTTTAATGTCGGGCTTATTAAACCCATGCTCTTCAGAGATAATAATATGCTCAAAAAAGGGTTTTAAATTACTGTAATCCAGCTTGATATGTTGTACTTCCTTAAAGCCATTTGTAATGATGTGTAATTGATATTTGTCTTTCAAATACATCAATACATCCATAGCTCCATCTATTAAATGGGTTTTATAGGGTGAAATTTTCAAATAATCGTCAGCCCAGAGATGAGCCATGTCAATGTTCTCATAATGGAAATGCAAAAAAGCCTTATGAAAACGCTGGTATCTTAACTCCTCTTTGGTAGTTTGATGCAAACTGTATAAATGCCACAATTCATGATTAATAGCTTCATAAACCTCAATAAACTTATCAAACTCTGTTTGGCAATGTTGCTCAATTCGATGTTCAATAAATAAATGATGCAAGGCCTCCCGCGAGTTTTTTTCAAAATCCCACAGTGTATTATCCAGGTCAAAAAATATGTGCTTAATCTGTTTAATCCTGAAATGTATTAAAATATTGGAGTTCGCGGGTTAAATTCAAATAAGGATACTCTGCCTGCAAAGTAACGCATTGCTGATAGAATTTATGTTTAAACTTTAAAGATGAACTTGTGGTTTCATTAAACAACCGATGATGGTATGCCTGATGTATTTGAGTAACCTTTTCATTGATTGTCTGTGTTTTGTCATTGAAATAGGTTTCTTCGAATCGCTTCCACACATAATCAATGGCTTGTTTATTAGGGTGTGCCATATCTGATTCATAAAAACGATAATCCCGTAAATCGTCATTAACCAGTTCAAAGGCCGGAAAATAAAAGCAGTTGGTATGTTCTTTAATCAGGCTATGAACCGATTGTATCAACATAGCCTTACTTAAGTTGTTCTCCACTACTCCATCCCGCAAATGCTTTACAGGCGATACCGTAAAAAGAATCCTTATCTGAGGATAATGTTGTTTTATAGCATTCAACAGGATATTGTAATCAGTAATAATATCTGAAGCTTCCAGTAAATGTTTTTCGAATAGCGCCTGAGGTAATTTATGACAATTGGCTACAATACTATGACGTTCCAAATGCTTGTAAGCAAAGGCCGATCCAAAAGTGACAGTTAACCAATGAGCAGATTTCAATTGTTCGTTCCATATGTCAATAGCCTGATTCAATGTCTTCAGCAATTCATCTTCTGAAGAGCCACACACCGAACTATGTGCTTCAAATGAGTACCAAAGGCCTTCTTTTTCAAACACATCTTTAGCCGTAAAATAGTTTTGATGGATTATTCGGCTTAAACTTGTTTCAATGCTTTTTGGATTAAACACAATTCCAAAGGGATTAGAATTGACATTAAATTTCAGATCATTTAATCGGTTACCAATATGCTCACTAAAACATGATCCTATCAATAACAAACCATCCTGATGG
>JACQAK010000033.1 GCA_016194985.1 Bacteroidota bacterium | reverse complement strand
TTAATAGTAATCGCATTGGGGCTAAGCCCTTTAAAACTCTTTCCTTTAGTGGCATTGTTTATGGTAAATGCTATTGTATTTTCATTTTATGAAGTCAATGAGAGTGTGCAGATGATACAGGCTTCTAATAAAACACCCAGGCAGTTTTTGTCAGGTTTATTAAAATCTTCGGCACTGAAACTATTGATCGTTAATGTTCCTGTATTAGTTATTAATACCTTATTTAATACTGATCTGTTTTTATTTAATCTTTATTTTTTAGGCTATAATTTGTTGATGCTGGCTACCGTTATTGTTTTAAAATATGCGGATTATGCCTATAAAAAACAAGGAAATAGCATTCAGATAAAACTGGTTGTAATGATGTTAGGATTATTTATACCTTATTTATCTCCTTTGACACTTATTTTTTATGTTCAGTCAAGAGCAGAAGCTATTAAAAATTTAACTACTTATTTAGATGATCGTCATTCATAATTTATCGTTCAGTTATCATGAAAAACCAGTATTGCAAGAACTGAACATTTGTTTTGAAGAAAACCTAACGCATGGTATTGTAGGATTGAATGGAAGTGGTAAAACAACATTCTTTAATATCCTTTCAGGGTTTTTAAGTCCTGATAAAGGACACATAAGCATGAATGGAGAGGCTATTAAAAAAAATGATATTGCTTATATTGATGCGGAATCCTTTTTTTATCCAAAATTAACAGCTGTAGAGTTTTTATCGGTTTTTCCAAAAACGAATGTAAATTATCATGAAGGTGAATTGGCGAACGTATTTGATCTGCCTTTGGATGAATTCATTGATAACTATTCAACAGGTATGAAGAAAAAGTTGTTAATCATTTCTCAATTGAAACAGGATAAAAAAATATTTATCTTAGATGAACCCTTTAATGGACTGGATATGGAATCCAATAAAACATTACAACTCATTATTGAATTGTTGAATAAAAAAAATAAAACCATTTTTATTGCGTCACACATCATAGAGCCGTTGTACACTATTTGCCAGAAAATTCATCATCTAAAGGATAAACAATTTGCCAAAAGCTATACATCTGATCAATTCAATAGGTTGGATGCTGAGGTGTTTGGAGATTTTAGTGAGAATTTGAAACAGACATTAAGTCAATCATTATGAGAATAATATCCGTTATATGCGCCTTGTTTATTTCAGGGATACTCATTTCCCAGTCTAAACCATTAACCAAAGAAGATACATTAATTGGGAGTAATCACGTTTTGCGCTCGTGGTGGGACGTAAAGTCTTATGATATTGTTATAAAACCTGATTTTAAAAACAAAACGATTTCGGGTTTTAATGAAATTGTTTTTGAGGTTATTAATGATTCATTTCCAGGTGTATTGCAGCTTGATTTACAAGAGCCGATGAGTATTGATAGCGTTTTTACAAGTTTAGAACCTTTTACACATGTAAAACTTAGTTTTGAAAAAGTAAATAACCATTGGAATCTACATTTACCAAACAAAAGTTTACGTTGTAGAATATTCGTGTTTTTTTCTGGTAAACCTCGCGAAGCTAAAAATCCACCTTGGGACGGAGGTTGGGTGTGGAAAAAAGACTCGTTAGGTAATCCTTGGATGAGTGTCGCTTGTCAGGGAAATGGCCCCAGTATTTGGTATCCTTGTAAAGATATACAAAGTGATGAACCCGACTATGGCTGCCAGATAAATATTACTGTTCCGGATACATTAATGGGGATAGGTAATGGAAAATATTTAGGGAAGAGTAAATCTGTTAATGGATATACTACGCATTCCTGGTCAGTTCAAAATACAATCAATAACTATAATATCATCCCTTACATCGGAAAATATACCTTGGTGCATGATTCAGTTGAAGGAGAGAAAGGGACATTAATTACGGATTATTGGGTGTTGAATTATCATAAACAAAAAGCAATTGCTCATTTAAAACCTAATGTTACTAAAACTATCAAATGCTTTGAGTATTGGTTTGGACCATATCCATTTTATGAAGATTCTTATAAAATTGTGGAAGCGCCTTATTTAGGAATGGAGCACCAAAGCAATGTGGCTTATGGAAATTATTATTTAAATGGTTATGCAGGGCGTGATTTGTCAAACACAGGTTGGGGTTTGAAATGGGATTTTATAGTTGTGCACGAAAGTGGTCACGAATGGTTTGGCAATAATATCACTGCTAGTGATGTGGCTGATAATTGGATTCATGAAGGATTTACGTCTTATGCTGAGGTATTGTTTACCGAATGTGAATTTGGTAAAGAAGCTGGTAATGATTATTGCGAAGGTGTGAAGAAATCAATTAGTAATGATATTCCAATTATAGGTCAGTATGGAGTCCATAAAGAGGGTAGTGGAGATATGTATAACAAAGGGAGTCAGGTTGTACATATGATTAGACAAGTGATAAACGACGATGATAAATTTAGATTATTGTTAAGAGAGATTAATCAAACGTTTTATCATAAAACCGTTTCTACAAAAGAATTAGAGTCATTTATAAATATAAATACAGGAATTGATTTTACTCCTGTGTTTAATCAGTATTTACGCACAACTCAAATCCCAAAATTGGAATACAAAATCATTAAAAATAAATTGTCATATAGATATTCTAATTGTTTAAACGAATTTAATATGCCAGTAAAAATTAAAACTGATAAAGACATTTTAATCAAGCCTACCACTCAATGGCAAACGATTAATTTGGAAAAGAAAACAAAAACAATTTCTTTGAATAGAAATGTGTACTTGAAATTGGAAAAAATTAAGTAGTTATTTGTCGCCCTGAACTTGTCTCAGGGTCTCACATGAGAGATGCGGAAAACAAGTTCAGCATGACAAGCATTAAAACAATCTTCCCTCAACGGGCCCTGAATGTTCTATTTCATGTTTCAATAACCATTCTTTTTTATCAATACCCCAGGCGTATCCTGTTAAATGTCCATCAGAACCAATCACGCGATGACAGGGAACAATAATGGCTAATTGATTTTTTCCGTTACTTGTTCCTACAGCTCTCACACTTTTGCTGTCTCCCAGGCGATAAGCCAGCATGCCATAGGTGGCAGTGTCTCCATATGGTATTTTTTCAACCTCATTCCAAACGCGTTGCTGAAAATCTGTTCCAATCTGATAATGAGGAACGTTAAATACATGAAGAGTTCCGGCAAAGTACTCTTTTAATTGCCTGATACATTCTTTATTTAAAGGCGTATCAATGGTAAAGGGTTCTGTTTCTTTTTCTACAAATAAAACAGAGCAGATTTTTTGATTGATGCTTTTGATTTGTATCAATCCTATTGGTGATTCGTAATAAGATATATCAAATGAATCGTTCATTTATTTTAATGCAACGCTATCGGCAATCTTGGTATTTTCGCACATTAAATCCAAAAGTAGTTTCATGATTTCTTCAGAGGTTTCCGGGTCGAGGTTTCCGGTTGGCTCATCTGCCAAAATGATTTCCGGTTCATTAATTAAGGCTCGGGCAATGCTAATGCGTTGCTGTTCTCCGCCGGATAACTGAAAGGACATTACCGATTCTTTACTTTCCAGACCTACTTTCGATAATACATCTTTAACGCGTGCTTTTATCTTCACTTCATCTGTCCAGCCGGTGGCTTTCATAACGAAGCGAAGGTTTTCGAATACATTTCTATCACTTAATAATTGAAAATCCTGAAAAACAATACCTAGTTTGCGTCTCAGAAAAGGAATTTCCTTACGCTTTAAGTTATGTAATTTAAATCCGGCAACTTCCCCGGCGCCTTGCTTTAACTCAATATCTCCATAGATCGTTTTTAACAAGCTACTTTTCCCACTACCCGTTTTCCCTAATAAATACACAAATTCACCTTTATTCAGGGCTAAATTCAGGTTAGTAATAACGGGAACATCGCCCTGGAAAATAGTGGCGGCTTTAAATTCAATAACCGAATCGTTAATCATAACAAAAAATAATTGTGTTGTGAAGTTAGAAAGTATTTGGTTTACCAACGTAAATATGTGATTCATGTTTTAACAAGTGCGGGTTAATAACTACGTAATCAAGATGTTAAGTGAGGTTATTTGTCAGTTATTTTTAAGAACAAATTTTAACGAACCAAAGTTGCAGTAAATATTCTTTGTGAATTTTTAGTGTAACCAATTATTTATATACGATTATACCCTGTATGATGATTAAAAAATATTTCATAAGCCTTTTGCTCCTTGTTTTTTCGGGACTGTTGTATTCTCAAAAAACACAAATATATCTGGATAAAGAAACGCTCTATAAAACAGGACTGGAGTTGTTTGATAAAAAGCTATACACTGCTGCTCAAAAATCATTTATTGATTATATGGCTACCGTAAAGGGAAGTACGCTGTTGAAGACAGATGCCGAGTATTATGCTGCCGCTTGTGGTATTGAGTTGTTTCATAAAGACGGAGAGTGGCGCATGAAAGAATTCATTGAACGTCATCCTGAGAGTAATAAAGTGAAATGGGCTTATTTCTATTTAGGGAAATCCAATTTCAGAAAAAAGAAATATGAAGAATCCATTCAGTACTTAGAGAAAGTAGATATTTATGAGTTGACGAAAGATAATCTGGCAGAACTTTATTTTAAAAGAGGATACAGTTATTTTATTACAAATAATAATGAAAAGGCTAAACTGGACCTGTTTGAAATTAAAGATGTGGATAATAAATATGCACATCCGGCCAATTATTATTACTCTCATATTTCTTATCAGGAAAAAAATTACGAGACAGCATTGGCAGGCTTTAATCGTTTGTTGAATGACGAAACCTTTGGTACGGTGGCTCCTTACTACATTACGCAAATTTACTTTATACAAGGTAAATATGCGGAGGTGATAAAAAATGCTCCTGCTCTGTTGAATGATTCTTCTAAAATTCAAAAAGAAAGTGAGATCAACCGAATGATTGGAGAGTCTTATTTTAATTTAAAGGATTTTGCTAATGCATTAACCTATTTCAAAAAATCAGAAGCGGAAGGTGGATTCAATACCAAAGGAAATTATGAGTTGGGGTATTGTTATTATCAGATTAAAGATTATACCAATGCAGCTGTTAGATTCGAAAAAGTAACCTACGGAGATGATAGTCTGGTGCAAAATGCCTGGTACCATTTGGCAGATTGCCATATTCAGCTTAATAATAAAATGAAGGCCCGTAGTGCTTTTTATGCGGCCAGTAATATGACCTATGATCCTAAGATTACCGAAGATGCTTTATTTAGTTATGCTAAATTATGTTATGAATTGTCTTTTGCACCATATAACGATGCGGTAGTTGCCTTTCAAAAATATATTAATCAATATCCTGCGTCTGCCAGAAAAGCAGAGGCGTATCACTATCTGGTGAATGTGTATTCAACTACAAAAAATTATTCGCAGGCTATTGCTTCTATGGAAAAGATACAGCCACTGGATCCTATTTTAAAGCTAACCTATCAAAAACTCATTTATTTTAAAGGAGTAGAATTTTTTAATAATATAGATCTGGACAGTGCAACACGTTATTTCAAAAAATCAATGGCAGTCAATTTCGATAAAACTTATAATGCGTTATCTCAATACTGGCTGGGAGAGATTTCGTATATCAAAAAAGATTATGCAACAGCTATTGAGATCTGGAAAGGCTTTCAGTTGAATGAAGGGGCTTTTAGTTTAAAAGAGTACGATTTATCCAATTATAATATCGGGTATGCGTATTTTCAACAAAAAAACAAAAAGGATTACGAGAACGCGAATATCTCTTTCCGTAAATTCTTATTGACCAAAAACTCATACGATGCTAAAAAAATAGCAGATGCCAATATCAGAACGGCCGATAGCTATTTTATGAATAATGTGTATCCTCAGGCGGCTGACTATTATGAAACAGCTATCGCTCTGAATCAATTGGATGTTGATTATTGCATCTATCAAAAAGCTTTATGCAGTGGATTATTAAAAAATAATCAGGAAAAAATTAACGACCTGAAGCAATTGGCGACTAAATATCCAAAATCTAATTATCTGGCAGCCTCTATTTTTGAAATGGCAGAAACCTATAGTAAAGATCTGAATGATGGAGATAATGCAGTAGTTTATTATCAAAAGGTACTGGATAATTATCCTCAGTCTTCTTATGTTAATTCAGCTTTGGCTGGAATAGGATTAGTATATTATAACAGAAAGGAAGATGAGAAAGCATTTTCTTATTTTGATCAGATTGTGAAAAAAGATCCAAAAGGGTCGGAGGCAAGAGAAGTATTACCAATGATCAAAAAAATATTTGAAGCGCAAGGTAAGATTGATGAGATGGAGACTTATTTTGCTGCGGTAGGAAATCCTTTAAATACTTCAGAACTGGAAACGTCTTTATATGAGTCAGCGAAAGATGCTTATTACAACCAAAAAAATTGTGATCTGGCAATGCCTAAATTTGAAAGTTATATTTCTAAATATCCTGATGGTAAATATATTTCAGAAGCTCATTTCTGTTATGCAGAATGTGCTTATAGTAAAGATCAATTTGATAAAGCTTTGCCATCCTATCAATACATTGTCAATAAATCAAGGGGTATTTACTCTGAGACCTCTTTGCTGAAGCTAACTTATTTGTTATATAAAGATAAAAAGTACGAAGAGGTATTGCCTTTGTATCAAAAACTGGAAGAATATGCAGAAACACCTGCCAATAAATTGAGCGGTAGGATAGGGGCCATGCGCAGTGCCTTTAACCTGAAAAAATATGACATTGCTCTTGACTTTGCTGGAAAAGTGTTGAATACAGAAAAAATTACGCCTCAACAAACCAACGAAGCAAAGTATGATAAGGCCAAATCGTTGTTTGAGTTGAATCGTTTTGATGACGCTCTGATTGAGTTTAAAGCGATTTATAAATCAGCTAAAAATATTACCGGAGCAGAGGCCTTATATCATATTGCTAAAATTCAGTTGGCAAAACAGGATTACACTGCAGTTGAAAAAACAATTGGAAGTTTAATCAGCTACGAATATTCAAACGATGATTGGAATACCAAAGGTCTATTGTTGTTGGCAGACTCCTATATGGCTAAAGGAGATGATGCAGATGCGGAATTAATGTTGCAAACGGTTATTGATGGAAAACCAAGGCAGGAGTATGTGGATGAAGCTACCAAAAAACTGGAAACCTTAAAAGCAAAGAAGGCGATGCAGGTGATTCAGCAACCGACAAATACGAACATGAAAGTTGAATTTAAAGAACCTTCAGGCGATAAAGATTTATTTGATCAATTGTACGAAGCTAAACAGGACTCATTAAAAAATAATAAATAGATTATTTGTCAGTTCGTTCCGATAGCTATCGGGAGAAGTCGGGAACAAAAAAATATATTATGAAAGAAACCAAACATTACAACAGCGACACTATCCTTTCTTCGAGTAAGTATGGGAATTCGTTTATGTACGAACAGGATCAGCAACTACAACGACGCAGAATCAAAAAACTACAATGGTTTTTTGTACTGATGTTGATATTAGGCTATGTTACGGCAACGCTGGCACAAACAGGTATGAAAGATATTGAGTTAAAAGCAACCAGTGAGTTTGAACCAACGATTAAGGATGCTATTAAACTGGGAGATTTGCCCGAGATAAAAGACACAGTTAAAAAGATTGCCAATATAAATTATGGCATTACATCCACGCCTTTGGTATCTAAATATGAAGTAATTCCGATTGATGCCGCTAAGATGCAAAATGAACCGTTATCAAAATTATACCATTCGTTATTGAAAGTGGGAATGGGTACGTATACTACACCTTATGGCGAATTCTGGATCAATAGTTTGCGAACAAGAGATGTGGCATATGGCGTTCATTTTAAACACTTATCTTCTTCTTCACATTTAAAAGAGGTAGGATATAGCGGCTATAGCGATAATGAAGGAGAGATTTTCGGAAAGAAATTTTATAAGAAACACACATTAACAGGAGAGTTTAATTATAAAAGAAATGTCACGCATTTTTATGGGTATGATTCAACAATGAATCATTTGGATAAAGATTATACAAGACAACGGTATCAGTTATTTGAGCCGGTTGTAAAAGTTCAGAGTCATTATACCGATAGTACAAAGATCAATCACTTTATTAAAGCAGGCTATTATAATTTAACAGACTTATACCACGTGGCCGAAAACAATGTGAAATTGAATACGGTATTTAATACCTATATTAATAAGGAACGTTTATTTGTGGCATTTGATGCCGATTATTATAACCATAAATTACCTCATGATACGTTTAATGATGTGATTGTGAAATTAAACCCTTACTTTGAAACGCACGGAAAAAAATGGATGTTGGATATTGGTTTAGCAGCAACCCTGGATGCCTTTTCGAATCAAAAGTCGGCTAAATTTTATTTTCATCCTCAGTTAAATGCTCAATTTGATGTGTATGAAGGGATACTTATTCCTTATGCCGGTGTGAATGGGGGATTGCAAAAGAATTCATTAAGAAGTTTATCCAACGAAAATCCAGCCAGCTATAGTGTTGTAGACAGTATGCATTTTTTTGCAGTAGATTATACTCAGAATGGAACGTTGGATAATCAATACAAAGTACTGTATGATAATACGAATTTGTTTAATGTTTCCGGCCAAGTAAAATACCAATACAAAGAAAAGATACATTTTATTGCCAAAGGAAATTATTACATGTACAAAACTAAAAATCTGGTGCGTGCATATCATAAGCCTGACTTTGATTTAACATTTTCGGCACAGTATAATTTAAAAAGTAAGATCATACTTAAGGCAGATATTTTTGTAATCGGTAATCAGTTTGCTTTGACGCAGGTAAGAGATAATGAGTACAATTATACAACACAGCCTAAATTATTGAAAGGTATCGTGGATGTGAATCTTGGAGCAGAATACCGTTACAGTAAAATGTTATCGTTCTTTGTGAACTTTAATAATATTGCCAATACACGTTATTATCGTTGGGAGAAATATCCTAGTCAGCGTTTTAATTTGATGGCAGGATTAACATTTATACCTTTTTAGTGGGGTTAAAAACATTCTCCTACCGTTACATATAAGCCTCTGTTATAGTGGCTGGAATAGCCATAATCAACTCTGATATTTAACTTTTCTTTTTGCAAAAGCGCTAATCGTATTCCGGCACCGTAACTACATTTTGTACTACTATGGATAAGATCTTTATATTTATTGTAGACATTACCTATCCCTCCAAATGCACAGGCACTAAATCTTCCTTTGATGTGTAACCGGTATTCGGCTATAAAAGACATCATATTATTATCTCTATAGCGTCCCTGATAAAAGCCCCGCATATTATTGGAGCCACCGAGAGCGGCCAATTCTCTTAAGGGAGTTTGTCCATAAGTAGAGTAGTTGTAAAATTGCATAGCCAGAATCTGACTTTTGAAGAGCTTTTTAAAATAACGTAAATCAGTGATCCACTTTACCACATTATAATCGGATAGCAATTCTTTTCTGAAATCAGTAAATAAGGTTTGTAAATAAACGCCTTTATCCGGCCAAAAGGAAAGATTTCTGGTGTCGTAACTTAAGCTTAGTCCCAATCCTGAAACCTTGTATGGCTGTTTACCATAGAATGCTGCAGAATCGAAACGGCCTCCTTCGATATAACTAATGTGATTAACATTTTGAAATTCATATTGAGCACCCGCAAATAAATGTTTTTGTATTTGCCGTTTAATGTGCGGGTAAAAATATTCCTGTTCATATACATAGCGCTCTCCTTTTAAATTAAGAGTATTGGGGCCAATACCCCAGAACTTGTCAGGAAAATAACTGTGCGAAATCTGGAATAAGAAAATGAATTTCTCATTTGGAAAATAAATGGTGCCATCTATTGCTTGCAGGTTTTGTTTTCTGGTAGTGAAAAAACCGATGCTTTGTATCACAGAAGTTCTGGTTAGAGTGTCATGTTTATGTGATGTTTTAAAAGAGATGGAACCTGATAAACCATAAGCCACACCTGTTTCCGGCGTTTTAAATAATACGGGAATGATCAGGTATTGTACTCTCTTACTGGTATCTTGCTTTAATTGAGCAAAATATTTTTGGGATGATGCTACAACAAAAAGCACTAAACAAAAGTTCAGTGCTTTTTGAAGATATGTACAGAGTGCGTTCACGTATTAAATATCGATGTGTTTTTTACGCTGTGCCCAATAGTAAAAAATCGGGAATACCATTAAGGTAAAAATGGTTGCTGTTACCAATCCGCCAATGATCACAATCGCTAATGGCTTTTGTGATTCTGAACCAATGCCGCTGGATAAAGCCGCCGGCATTAATCCAATGGCTGCCATTAGAGCAGTCATCACTACAGGTCTGGTTCTTACTTTGACTGCTTCAAAAATAGAGGACTCGAGCGACATTTTATTCTTGAGATTATGATGGAACTCTGAAATGAGAATAACACCATTTTGAATACATATACCAAACAGGGCAATAAACCCAACACCTCCCGAAATACCGAAATTAATACCGGTAATATGTAAGGCAAATATTCCGCCAATCAGGGCAAATGGTACATTGATCAATACCAATAAAGCATCCTGAATATTAGAGAACATGATGAATAGCAACACAAAGATCAAAATCAAACTGATGGGAACAACCTGTCCCAAACGTTTGGTAGCACGTACCTGATTTTCAAATTCACCTGTCCAGCCAATTTTATAACCATTAGGTAATTTGATATGTTTATCAACATTTGCCTGAGCTTCAGCAATGGTACTTCCTAGATCACGCTCTCTGATAGAGAATTTCACACCAATAAAACGTTTGGTATTGTCTCTGTAGATAAAGGCAGGGCCTGTTACTTTTTTCACAGAGGCAATTTCTTTTAAAGGAATTTTAGTACCTCTCACGGTGGGTACCATTAAATCCATGATGTCATCTTCATCTTTTCTATACTCTTTAGAGTAACGGATGCGGATGTCAAATTTACGGTCACCTTCATATTTTTGAGTAGCCGTTTTTCCTCCGATAGCCATTTCAATGATACTTTGCGCATCTGATTTCTGAACGCCATAAATAGCCATCTTCTCTTCATCCAGTAGTACGCTTATTTCCGGCTGCCCAACATTTCTTAAAATACCAACATCTTTAATCCCCGGAACATTAGCAATTTGTTCAATCACTTTATTGGCCAGTTCATCCAGTTTATCCAGATCATCCCCGTAAATTTTCACGGCATTACTGGCGTTAATACCGGCTACAGATTCGGCTACGTTATCAATAATTGGTTGGGAATAATTATAAACGATACCCTGATAGTTTTTTAAGACCTTATCCATTTCTTCCACTAAATCGTCTGTGCTGATTTTCCTTTCCCATTCATCTTTTGGCTTTAAATTTACCTGCATTTGCACGTAATAAAAACCACTTGGATCGGTACCATCATTACTCCTTCCTGTTTGTGAGAGTACGCCGTTTACTTCCGGAAACTTCTGTAATTCGGCTCTCAGCAAGGAAACGGTCTTGATCGTTTCGGTTAATGAATTACTCATCGGTAATTTGGCTTCTACCCATAAAGCGCCTTCATTTAATTGCGGTAAAAATTCTGTTCCTAACCATTTTGTGGAGAAAATAGAAAAGATCAAAATCGACATGGCGATAATAAAGGTTAGCTTTTTATTGGCAAATGTTCTTTTAAAACCTTTGGCTACAATGTTATTGAAAAACTCAACAAATACATTATGTTTTTCTTTGACATTTTTCTTTAATAAAATAGATACTAAAACCGGTACTAATGTTAGTGTGAAAATTAAAGCCCCCAGCAAAGCAAAACCCAATGTAAAGGCCAGGGGAGAGAACATTTTCCCTTCTACTTTTTGGAAAGAAAAGATGGGAAGAAGGGCAGAAATGATAATCAATTTAGAGAAGAATACAGCTTTACCTAAACCTGTAGCCGTATTTTTAATAATACCCAGTTTAGATAATTTATTGAATTTCTCCATGCCATGTTTATGGGCAAGATGATCCAGCATAACAAATAATCCCTCCACCATTACGACGGCTCCATCGATGATAATACCAAAATCTACGGCACCTAATGAAAGGAGGTTGGCACTCATACCTTTTAATTTTAGGCATAAGAAAGCAAATAATAAGGCTAATGGGATAATGATCGAAACAATCAAGGTTGTTCGCCAATCGGCCATAAATAACAGAACGATCAGAGTAACAAAAATGATCCCTTCCATTAAATTATGCATAACTGTTTTTGTACAGAAGGACATTAGATTATCACGGTCATAAAATACTTCCATCTTTACATCGGAAGGCAATACAGATGTATTGAGTTCATTTATTTTTTCTTTTAAACGACCTAACACTTCGCTTGGATTTTCGCCTTTACGCATCACCACAATACCTTCTACCACATCGTCATTTTCATTTAATCCGGCTTGTCCTACACGCGGGGCACTCGATTCGTTCACATTGGCTAAATTCTTTACAAGAACAGGGTTACCATTATAATCATCCACTATAATATTCTCAATATCTTCTTTTGTGTTTAATAACCCCAACCCTCTCACAACATAGGCTTGTCCGTTTTTCTCGATCACATCACCACCTACATTTAAGTTGGCTTTGGCAACCGCATCGTACACCTGAGGCGGAGACATATCGTACTTTTGAAGCTTAACAGGATCAACTGATATTTCATAAATTTTTTCCTGCCCTCCAAATGCAACAACATCAGCAATACCGGATACCGCTCTTAACTGGCGATCGATTACCCAGTTTTGAATCGTTAATAAATCTCTGGTATCTCTGTTTTTTCCTTTCAGTACATAACGGTATACTTCCCCTGTAGGGCCATATGGAGGCTGAACGTCTGGTTCCACTTCATCCGGTAAAGTAACATTTCGTAATTGGTTATTAACTTGTTGCCTGGCAAAAAAATCTTCAACGTCATCTTCAAAGATGATTTTGATAACAGATAAACCAAACATAGTGATACTCCGTACATTTGTTTTTTTCTGTACAGAGTTCATCGCAATCTCTATGGGAGTAGTGACAAAGCGCTCTACTTCTTCGGCACTTCGACCATTCCACTCAGTTACTATAATAATTTGTGTATTGGTAACATCCGGAAAAGCCTCAATAGGAATATTAATGTAGCTGATCCAACCGGCAACGATCAATAATCCAACCCAGAAAAATGTAAATAATTTATTTTTCAGGGAAAAGGTAATTATGTTTCTTATGAATTTGTTCATGGCACTAATAATTATAAGTTATGAATGATGAGTTTTTTAAATACTTTTATTCAGTGGTTTAATTTTTACATTATGCTTAGTGATAACTCATCATTCATCACTCATAATTGATCATTAATAGAAGTTAGTCGTTTAATGCATCATAAATTAGTAACCCGTTTTTAGAGATTACTTTTTCGTTTTCACTTATTCCACTGGTAATGTATGTTATATCGCCTATTTTACTGTATACTTCTATTTGTCTGGTTTCAATATGCTTTTTGTCTTTATAAACCATTACCCAGTTCTTGCTTTTATCAAATAATACAGCACTTGATGGAATCGCAATAAGTTTTTTGTTTTCCGAGAATTTTAAATTAACGGTGGCATTCATTTCAGGTTTTAGTAATAGATCAGGGTTATTGATCTTAACCAGAATCTTCATTGCTTTGGTGGTAGGGTCGATCACGTTAAAGATCTTATCTACTTTACCAACAAATGTTTTATCTGCATAACTAATGGTTTGAACATCTGCTTCGTATCCAAGTGCTACTTTAGAAATGTTTGATTCATTTACATTAGCCAATACCCATACTTCATCAATTTGAGCAATGGAAAAAACTTCTTCCGTGCGGTCATTTCTTAATTCTTCATTTTGGGTGATGTCTTTATTGACAATAAATCCGCTAATAGGCGCTGTAATTCTGTATTCTGAGCCTTGTTTTAAATGATAGATGGAGTAAACTTCGTTGATACGGGTCAATTCGGCATTGGCTTTCTCTAATTCCTTTTGAGAAGCAATCACGTCCTTTTCCGAATTTAATTTACCAACGTATAAGTCTTTAGCGACCTGAACATTTTTTTCTGCCAAAGCAACATCCGATTTGGCGTCTAACAACTGACGTTGAAAATCAGCCACCTCACTACTTTTTACAACAGCTAATAATTGCCCTTGTGTTACATAATCGCCCAATTCAACATGAATATCGGCTACAATACCACCTGTAATAGGATATACATGAGCCATTTTATTGTTATCGGCCGTTACTTTACCAAACAATTTTAATTCGCTTTTCACATCCTGCATTTTAGCTTCTGTAAATTCACAATGTTTCATCATGGTGTCCGACAGTTCAAAGCTTTGAACTGCTTCCTCTTTAGGCGCTGTTTTACAAGAGGCGATAAAAATTAAAAGTAAGCAAGGGATTGCTAAATAGATTTTAGAATTCTTCATTATTAATATACTTTAGTTGCTGTTACAAAATTTATTTCTGCTGCCGAAACGGCTAATTGTGTTTTTATTCTTTCAAATTCGGCTAGTGATTCGTTGTAAGCTTCAACAAAATCAACGAACTCAAGAATGGAAATATTTTTCTTGAAAAAGTTATCGTTTACTCCAGTATTTACCTGTTTAAATTCTTCATTAAACATGGCGCTTACTTTATTGTATTCAATAATGCTTCGTTGCATATTTTGCCAGGCTTGTTGTATATCCAGTTCTACTTCCAGTTTCTTTTCCTGAACATACAGATCCATAGATTTTTTATCATACTCGGCGGCCCGTACATTACCCCTGTTGGTATTTAAAATGGGTAAGGGCATGGTAATACCGGCATTAATCTGATTCTTAAAAGCGCCGCCTCTTTGATCGTAGCTGGCGTTTACGGCAATGTCAGGAATCACTTGTCTTTTTTGATATTTTAAATTCAAAGCAGCAATCAGCGCACTTTCATCAGCTATTTTTAGGTCAGGACGATTGCTGAGAGCCAGTGTTTGAAGATCGTTAAGCGCTTTTAGATCTGTATAAGGTTTATAGCTGCCTTCTTCGATAACCGGTGTTACGTCCTGATTTATTTGCAATAATAACTTGATATTCTTTTGTTCTTCGTTGTAGTTACTGGAAAGTTCCGATTTATTATTGTTGATTTTAATATATACGGATTTCAGACGGATAATGTCTTTTAACGGAAGATTTCCTTTATTTACCTGTACTTTATAGGCATCTATAATCGTATCTAAAATATTCAGTTGTTTTTCATAATTCTCAATAACGATCTTATGCTCATTGATACTATAAAAATTGCGATGTAATTGTACTTTCAGATTACGTAACAGCTCAGCAAACTCAGCTTCAGCCAGTATCTTGTTTTGTTTGGCAATGTCAACTTCCGTTTTACGTTTTCCCCCTAACAGGATCAATTGTTGTATCTGAAATGATTTTTGACCTGAGCTGTCAATATGGAATGTTTTGTGATTTTGAGGGTCAATCACATTGAAATCAGCATTAAATGTAGGATTTGGATAAGCCTTTGCCTGAATGATCAATGCCTGTTTGGCGCTGATGTTATACTGTTGGGCTAATAACATTAAATTACTTTTCAGAAACAATTTTTCTGCTTCGTCAAGTGTTATTGGTTTTTGCTGTGCTTGGGAAATACCTGTGACAGTAATCCCAATTATGAAACACAGCGACAATAGTGTTCGCATAGTGATTAAATAAAGGTTATTAATTAATAGTAAAAAATATAAACGGACGTCTATATTCTAAAATTCCTTATGGCCAAATATGTTGGCGCGCCAAAAAAGAGATTTTTTGCGAGAAATTTCAGTTTCAGTTTTATTAAAATTAATCCTGAAATTAAAATGAAAGAAGCAAGAACAAATAATAAAATACTCGCTTTTACAGGATGTGATAATTCATCTTCTTCATTGGTAACCGTGTAAAAGAAAGAAGAATGTAAGGGGATTTTGGAGCTTTTTGTTTGCTCCGAATATAATGAGTAACGCAATTTATAGCCATGATGTTTATGAGAGAATTTGTCTTTTATTAAGAAAAAAGACAGGATTCCCATAATTAATAATGCTATGTATATGGTTTTTTTACTCACGAGCGTAAATATATGTATAATTACTATTTTATTTTGTTAATTTTTTATATCAGATGTCAAAACAGGACCTTTTCCATCAGTCATAATGATTTTTGCATTAGGGGAATTACTGATACTTTTTAGCATTTCAATATGATTATACTGTAATAATTTATCTGTAAGCGACGAGTTTATAATATCTTGTGCTGTTTTAATCCCCTGCGCTTCAATGATTTTACGCTCGGCTTCTTTTTTTTGCTGATCAATAACGAATTCCATTTTTAAACTGGCTTGTTCGGCATTTACTTTATCCTGTATGGCTTGTACCATTTGAGGAGGAAGAATAATATCTTTTAATAATACGGCATCTACCACAAATCCATATTGTTCAATATCCGCTTTCAATTCATCAGCTATAGCTTTTTCTACTTTATCACGTTCTGTTGCATACAATTCCTTGGCAAAAAAACGTGCACTAATCTCCCGGGCCGTTGCTCTGAAATTACTAAGTACCATTACTTCCTGATAGTTTGGTCCAAATTTCAGATAAACATCATTAGCAGATTCAGGTTTAACGTGATATAGCAAACTGATTTCTGTATTAACGCTTAAGCCTTCTTTTGTTGGTAATGGTAAGGTATTAAAGCATTCTACTGTGCGAACATTAATGCGCACGATCCTGCTTGAAAAGGGATTGTACCATTTTACACCTTGTACAATAGGTTTTCCCTTTATTTTCCCAAGAGTTTGTTTAATTCCAATCTCTCCGGGACGAATAATAGCACATTGCTGAAATAACAGACTCAGGCAAATCAGTGCTATACTTGTTACGATTTTTGTTTTCATGTTGATGTTTTTTAAATACTCAGATGTAATCTTATAGAATATATATTAATAGGTCCCCTGTCTTTATTATAGGCAGGATTCATTACAAATTGATAGACAAAAGACGGTGTTATTTTTCCTTTGCATAGTGATAAACTATAATAGCTTTCCCACAGATGCTCGTTACTGTAATTTAATTTTCCGTCACCAATAATAAATCCTAATCCACCATTTGCCAGATAGGTAGCATGTTCATCAGACAATCCTGAGATACAATACGCTAACCCAAATACATCATTCTCTCTTTTCCATTTGCTCCCTTTAATAGAGGTGCCAATACTAAAAGCTCTGTCTATTTCGGTAAAGCACCAGGTTTCATTTTTTCCATCGTTATAGGAAGCTCTGGCAAATACGCCAATCTGATCATTGATATTCTGTTCAACGTTTAATCCGAAACCATACTTGCTCCTGCCATATTGCCGGCTGGCAACAATGGAATAATCATTTACCATAAAGTTAGGATTAGCACTATCGGGTCTGCTGATAATATTAGGAGCAGTGTAACTTCCCATCAATGCTGTATTATAAAATGCTAAAGCACTTATTTTTCCTGGCTGTCCGTTTAGTTTGTATTTGTATTTTAATTCAAACGAATTAGCATTGGCTTTGCTAACATTTTTATCCATAATGTTTCCATTCGCTGTATTGGGCATCATGCTTACAGCATAGCGTACTTCAAATTTAGGACTGATGTATTCCAATATGATACTGGGTGTATAACCTCTTGTGTTGGCGGGATAATCCCAGGCTCCATTGCTCATAAGCCCCCAACTTAAAAATTGTGTACGCGGATTGTGAGAAAAGGTATTGTCATCAAAATAATCGGCAATAGATACTTTGCCAATTGTAAGAGCAAGGTATTTTTTTGGAATATATTGTGCCAGTTTATTTTCACCTTCATCCTGCCATTCTTTTTCTTTGGATAAAGGAATGAATTGTCTGAAATAACCTCTTGCCAAATAAAACGTAGGATCCGGATTGCCTACACGAAAGGCTTCTCCATTCGTAAAAGCAGCAATTCCAAAAGCAGATGACAAGCCATGTCCTCCGGCAATCTCAGGGTTAACAACCAGTTGTGCATTTGACCAAAGTTTTACTCCCAGAAAAAAAGTACTGGTGATGGTGGTTCCCCATTCTTCAATAGGAATTTGGCTATGAGGCCCCGTGTAATTAGCTTTAAATTTTGGCCGAAACTGACTCACGGTTGTTTCCTGCGCATGTAGGGTAAACCACTTGCTTTTTTGCGTTGAATCCTGTTGAGAAGACCCTGTTTTGCCAATTAGTAATATAGGTAATATTATTTTTAATTTATTCATACGTAATATTACTGAAAATTATAAGCACTGTAATTACAAGATATTAAATGAGGCATTAGCTCATGGTTATTATTAGATTAAGAGGAAAAAGAAAACTGTATAAAAGGATCAAGATGGTCTTGCCAAGTCTTAACTGAAAATAGGTTGATAAAAAACTATGAATAAAATATCAATTCTTTCCAGTCGAGACTCAGCAAGGATCTTTAGAGCATCAGCTCAATTTCAATGTCTTTTGAGGATTTAATCCCCGATAATTTATATACAGTAAATAGTTTGTTGGTGAATGGTGTTTTCATAGTTTTTTTATTGATTAAATGATGGTGCCCTGATCTGTTATTAAATCACCTGGTGATATGAATTAACAGGAGACGTTATATGTTTGGCAAAACATATAAGTTTATCAATACGTAACAAAAGCTACATATTAATAACCGGAAAAAAATCAGATTCGGAAATTACGAACCGCTATGTAAATAGGGTTCGATAGTTTTTCTGTTATTGGTGTAACAGAACAAAAAGCTGGTTTTACAACTTCATATTGAAAATAAGAAACGAAAAACGGTAAAAGAAATACCTGAGCCTGAAAGTCATTTTCAGTAGTGTTTTCATTCTCTTCAAACAAAAATTCATTATCGGCAGCGGTATTATTTTCCTGTGCTGAAAAAGAAGCCGTTTTGCTATGGTTGATATTGGATTTGGAAGTGAAAGAGATATTTATGTTTCTATAAGTATTAGCACCAAACGATGCTAAAAAGCAAAGCAAAAAGAAAATTGAAAAATATGTTGGTTTGCTTAATCTCATTTTCAAAGCCAAAATTACATAAAAAATGAATAAACAAAATAAATACTTAATAAATTAACAGGATTTATGAGTTTTTATTTAAACCCATACATATATATAAGGTATTATGGATGCGTATCGTCTTCTTTTAATGTCGGAGATCTCAACTCTACAGGATTGTGTTTTTTTCGGATCCTCAGATTTATTAATTCAACAGCAAAGGAGAAGGCCATGGCAAAATAAATATAGCCTTTCGGGATTTCAATTTTATCTACATGAACACCTTCTACTACCAGTAATACGGCAATTAGTACCAGAAAGGATAAGGCCAATACTTTAAATGTAGGATGTTTGTGAATAAATGCCGAGATTTTTGGAGCAAAATAAAACATCACTGCCATACTGATAATAACTGCTATCATCATAATAAAAATATTGTTGGCCATACCAATAGCTGTAACAACACCGTCTATACTAAATACCATATCAATCACAATCATTTGTATAATAATGGATTTAAATGAAGAAGGTTTCTTCTTCTCTTCGTTAAGCTGCTCATCCGGATCCTCACCTTCCAGTTTATTGTGAATTTCCAGGGTAGAATTTACCAGTAAAAATAAACCACCGGCCAGCATAATTAAATCTTTTAAGGCTACTGAGTGTCCAAAAACAACAAATAATTCCTGTTCTCCCTTAATCAGATACCCTAAAATAAAGAGAAACAATAATCGCATAAAAATGCCCACAATCATCCAGATTAAACCGGCTTGCTTGGTTTTACTCTTGTCTAAACGGCTTAAAACAATGGATACGAAAATAACATTATCAATACCTAATAATATCTCCATTAATGTTAACGGGAGTAAACTCAGGAGGGCTTCGGTAGAAAAAAGATCTGTCATAAACTAAAATTATGTCATAAAAATAAGCATTAAATAATAAATCTCAACAGGTAAAATAACAGATTGGATATCCACAAATTTTTTAGTATTTTTTTACGTTTTTAAGCTGTTTTTTTATTAACATTTGTTAGTAAAATTCATGCAAATAAATTACCTAAAAACCCAATAAAATCAGTATATTTAAAGATTATATACTTAATTATAAGATCTCACAATTTATGGAAGAAAATACAGCGATAGATAAGACAAATTACGGCGCCGATAACATTCAAGTATTAGAAGGATTAGAAGCAGTTAGAAAAAGACCCGCCATGTATATTGGCGATATTGGAGTAAAAGGGTTACATCATTTAGTATATGAAATAGTTGATAACTCTATTGATGAAGCTTTAGCGGGACATTGTGATACGATTACAGTAACGATATTGGAAAATAATGCCATCCGTGTAAAAGATAACGGTCGTGGAATTCCTACCGGTATTCACCCTAAACTGGGGATCAGTGCGTTAGAAGTGGTTATGACGGTATTGCACGCCGGCGGTAAATTCGATAAAGATACTTATAAAGTATCCGGAGGTTTGCATGGGGTAGGTATGAGCTGTGTAAATGCCCTGTCTTCTCACATGAAAACGGAAGTGCATCGTGACGGGAAAATTACCGTACAGGAGTTTAGCGGAACTGGCCTTTTTAAACAGAGGTATTACTATTCATTTGCTGGATGATCGTCAAAAAGACGAAAATGGTGTTTCTTACTCAGAAACATTTCACAGCGAAGGAGGATTGAAAGAATTCGTTCAATACATAGATGGTGGTAAAGAAAAATTAATGGATGATGTGATTCATATAGAGGGCGAGAAAAACGGGATACCTGTGGAAGTAGCGATGTTATATAATCACTCATACAGCGAAAGTATTCAGAGTTATGTCAATAACATCAATACACATGAAGGAGGAACTCATTTAGCCGGTTTCCGCAGAGGATTAACCCGTACGTTGAAAAGCTACGGAGAAAAAAACGGCTTATTTAAAAATGTAAAATTTGAAATTAGCGGGGATGACTTTAGAGAGGGCTTAACGGCCGTTGTTTCTGTAAAGGTTCAGGAACCACAATTTGAGGGACAAACTAAAACCAAATTAGGAAACAGTGAAGTAACCGGAGCCGTTGATTCGGCTATTAGCGAAGCATTAAGTAATTATCTGGAAGAAAATCCTAAACAGGCACGATTAATAGTTGACAAGGTCGTTTTAGCAGCTACGGCTCGTCACGCCGCTCGTAAGGCCCGTGAAATGGTGCAACGTAAATCGGTTATGTCGGGTTCTGGTTTACCGGGTAAATTGGCCGATTGCGCTAATAATGATCCATATGCCTGCGAATTGTTCCTGGTGGAGGGAGATTCGGCAGGTGGTACCGCTAAACAAGGTCGTAACCGTGATTTTCAGGCTATCTTACCTTTGAGAGGTAAAATTCTGAACGTAGAAAAGGCCTTGGAATATAAAATATACGAGAACGAAGAGATCAAAAATATTTTTACAGCATTGGGTGTGTTCCGTGGAACGAAAGAAGACGACCGTGCTTTAAATATGGAAAAATTGCGTTATCATAAAATTGTGATTATGTGTGATGCCGATGTTGATGGATCCCATATTACCACGTTGATTTTAACATTCTTTTTCCGTCACATGCGGGAATTAGTTGAGAAAGGTCATGTGTATATTGCCGCACCTCCGTTATATTTGGTGAAAAAAGGAAAAGATCAGGTGTATTGCTGGAACGAAACAGACAGAGCCGAGCAGGTGAAGATTCTGGGAGGTGATAAACCGGAAAGTGTAAATATTCAACGATATAAAGGTTTAGGGGAGATGAATGCTATTCAGTTATGGGAAACAACTTTGGATCCTGCTACACGTACATTACGTCAGGTAACCATTGACAGTGCCGCAGAAGCAGATCGTGTATTTGCAATGCTCATGGGAGATGAAGTTCCTCCTCGCAGAGAGTTCATTGAACAAAATGCGAAATATGCAAAAATTGATGCTTAATTTCACAGCATTATTAAAGGAAAAACAAACAAGAATTAAAAACATAAACCGAAAATTAAAATGACAAAAGTATCAGTTATCGGCGCTGGAAACGTAGGCGCAACCTGTGCAGAATATATTGCACAAAGAAGAATTGCTAGTGAAGTAGTAATTTTAGACATTAAAGAAAACTTCGCAGAAGGTAAAGCATTGGATTTAATGCAAACAGCTTCATTAAATGGTTTCAATACCCGCATCAGCGGAAGTACTAATGATTATGCTAAAACAGCAAATTCTGATGTAGTGGTTGTAACTTCAGGTATTCCCCGCAAACCGGGAATGACTCGTGAAGAGTTAATCGGAATTAACGCAGGAATTGTAAAAACAGTGACTGAAAACGTTTTAAAACATTCTCCAAATGCCATCATTATCATCGTATCTAATCCAATGGATACAATGACTTACTTAGCATTAAAAGGAAGTAAATTACCTAAAAACCGTATTATTGGTATGGGTGGTGCTTTGGATAGCGCACGTTTTAACTGTTATTTATCTCAGGCTTTAAATGCACCTGCAAGTGATGTACAAGGTGTGGTAATTGGCGGACACGGTGATACTACGATGATTCCTTTAACCCGTTTGGCTACTCATAACGGAGTTCCGGTTTCTCAAACATTAGATGCTGAAACATTGAAAAAAATTGCAGCTGATACAATGGTTGGTGGTGCTACCTTAACAGGTATGTTAGGAACTTCTGCATGGTATGCTCCGGGTGCAGCAGTTGCAACAATAGTTGACAGTATTTTAAATGATCAGAAAAAATTAATTCCTTGCAGCGTATTGTTGGAAGGAGAATATGGTCAATCTGATATTTGCATGGGTGTTCCTGTAATTATTGGTAAAAACGGTTGGGAAAAAATCGTTGACTTTAAATTAAATGACGAAGAAAAAGCATTATTTGCTAAGAGCGCTGAAGCTGTTAGATCAATGAATAATGTATTATCTACAGTTACTCCTGCTTAAGCATACATTAAGTGGTTTAAAAAGCACTAGTAAATCTACTAGTGCTTTTTTATTTTATATATAAACAAAAAACGTATTTTAACGTTTGTATAAAAAAGTATCTATGAGCGGCTTAGTTAAAACCATTTTCCTCTTAATTTTTACCTTAATTGTAGTTCCAATAGCAACGTTTTATTTTGACGAACCCTTGATGCCCTTGCAAAAAGAAGTGCTTCAGCATTTATTATATGGAGCCCTTGTTGTGGCTTTATTATGTTATGCGGTAAGTGAGTTAACGGGCAATTGTTCTCAGGTAGATAAGTTATGGAGTGTAGTGCCCATTTTTTATGTTTGGTATATGGCTTATAAAGGTTCATTTGATGAACGTTTAATGTTAATGGCAGTTTTGGCTACGATTTGGGGTATTCGGTTGACTTATAATTTTTCACGCCGGGGAGCATATAAATTAAAATTCTGGACAGGCGAAGAGGATTATCGTTGGGAAATATTACGCCAAACGCCTGCATTAAAAGGCCGTTTGAAGTGGAGTTTATTTAATTTATTTTTTATTTCACTCTATCAAAATGGATTGATCTTATTGTTTACCTTGCCAATGTTGGTTGCTTATAAAAGTATTGGGCACCCATTGAGTATGCTGGAATACTTATTGGCAATACTATTTATAGCCTTAGTAGTGATCGAAACAATTGCCGATCAGCAACAGTGGAACTATCAAAATGAAAAGCATCGTCGTTTGAAAGCCAACATTATACCGGATGGAATATATGCAAAAGGGTTTGTGCATACCGGATTGTGGGCTAAGGTACGTCATCCGAATTATGCCTGCGAGCAAGCTATTTGGATTGTATTCTATTTGTTTTCGGTGCTGGCAACCGGGCATATAATCAATTGGAGTATGGCAGGATGCTTACTGTTATTGATTTTATTTCAAGGTTCGGCTGATTTTTCGGAAACGATTTCTTCTGGCAAATATCCCGATTATAAAGATTATCAAAAACAGGTAGGACGGTTTTTGCCTAAACTCTTTTCTTAAATTATTTTTAAACACCTGCCAGGTTTATAACATACTGCTTATAGCCCTGACAGGTGTTTGTTTAGTCATTCTGAACTTGTTTCAGAATCTGTTCTATGTAAACATAGTTTTTAATAGATGCTGACATTAATTCAGCATGACGGCTTCTGTTTTACAGAACCTCATTTTATTACTTATTTCTTTAGCAACTCTGCCATCTCTACTAATCTTATAAATTCTGCTCTATAGCCCTCATCGTCTTTCCCTTTGGCTTCTTTTGCCATAGAGATCACCTGTTTAAAATCAGCATCTCCTTTGAATTTAGAATCACGTAACAACATACCAAACTCTGCCACAGCGCAGGCAAATTTGCAATTTTCGGTAACTGCCGAGCAGGGTGTTTTTTTGTCTAATACAATATGAGAGATTAATTGAGAAGTTGATTCCTTTGGTTCTTTATACCTGAATTTAATGGTCATCACTTCATTGTTTTCTGATGCGGAATGAGCAGACATCTGTTGATACTTTAACGCATCAATACTGGCCACTAATTCTTGTGAACCGGCAGGAATAATTTCATATATGGCTGTAACCGTATGTCCTGAGCCTAATTCGCCGGCATCTTTTTTATCATCATTGAAATCTTCATTGTTTAATAATCTGTTTTCATACCCCACCAAACGATATGCTTTTACTTTAGCAGGATTAAATTCAATTTGCAATTTCACATCTTTGGCAATGGTTAATAATGTTCCTCCCATTTCTTTTACCAATACTTTCTTTGCTTCCAGTAAATTATCGATATAGGCATAGTTTCCATTGCCTTTATCAGCTAATTGCTCCATTTTGGAATCTTTATAATTTCCTGTTCCAAATCCTAACACACTTAAAAACACACCATCTTCTCTTTGCTTTTCGATTAGTCGGGTTAATTCTCCATCACTGCTCACGCCTACATTAAAGTCGCCATCTGTTGCCAAAATAATGCGGTTATTTCCTTTGTTCAAAAAATTTTCTTTAGCTGTTTTGTAAGCTAATAAAATGCCTTCGCCACCAGCTGTGGATCCACCTGCCTGTAAATTATCCAACGCATCGTAAATTTTTTCTTTGTGTTCTCCTGAAGTAGATGGTAATACGACACCTGCGGCTCCCGCATATACAACAATGGCTACTTTGTCCTGTGGACGCATTTGTTCTACCAATAGGCGTAACCCGGATTTTAGTAAAGGTAATTTATCGTCTGACTCCATAGAGCCTGATACATCTATCAAAAACACTAAATTATTAGACGGTAAATTATCTAATTCAATTTGTTTGCCCTGTAAACCAATATGAATTAATTGATGGTTTTTGTTCCACGGACAATCGGTATACTCTGTGGTAATTGAAAAAGGTTGATTATTAACAGGCTTTGGATAATTATAACTGAAATAATTAATCATTTCTTCAATTCTCACAGCATCCGGTTGGGGTAATTGTTGTTGGTTAATAAAGCGCCTTACATTACTGTAAGAGGCTTTATCCACATCGATACTAAAAGTAGATAATGGATCCTTTTTTGAATCTTTAAATTCATTGTCGTAAATGCGCCCGTATTCTTCGGTATTGTATTCGGTTGATACAACTGCACGTCCACCTCTCATGGCATTTTTTTCTTTATATTTTCTATGAACTCCGGCTGTTGTTACGGCAACTGAATTTAATTTTTGAGTGGTCATATAGTGATACTCTTCCCGGGTAACCGTTGAGCCTGATTTCATGTCTCCATCTGTTACAGGCTGAGAGTAACTAATAACCTGAACTTCGTCTAATTTAGTTCCTTCATCATTGGCCAGGCGAATATTTACCGGGGCGGCTTTTTGATTTGTAACTACAATTTTTTGAATTATTGTTGGTGAATAGCCAACATAAACTGCCTTTATTTTATAAGTACCATCAGGCACTGTTTTAAAGCAAAAATCCCCGATCATGTCGGTTGTAGCTACCGCTACTTTAACAGTGTCATTTTTATATAAAAGAATATTAGCAAAGGGAATTTCTTCTTTCGAAGATTTATCAGTTACCTTACCGTATATAGAACATACTCGGCCTGGTGTTTGTTGAGCTATGCCAATAAAGCTTGCTAACAGAAATGAGAGAAATGAAATTTTTATCATGACAATGGATTTAATGGGTTAAAAATCGGGGATCTGATAGTAAGACGCCGAAGTTTTCATTATTCCATAAACTGATTTAAAATTTTTAGTGAGAGGAAGATCGGATCATCTTCATATAGCTGGCATCATCCCCGGTTCGGAATTTGATCCAGATATTGGTACGGTTGCGGATTTTGCATTCCATAGCACAGAAGAATGGTAGGTCATTGATAGAAGTAACCGGAACAGAGTTCATATGTAATGCCGGTACATGTTGAGAAGTCATCGATAAACAGGGCGGGATCTTGTCAAATGTGTAATGAAAGAATAGGGGAGATTGTACTTTAAATATAGGAGATGCTATTTTGGTCTGAGCTTTCAGACAAAAGCTTAACAAACAAGATACAGCCAAATATGTGAATGAAATTTTGATATGATTAAGATAGTAATTTTTTTCTACAAAAGCTAATATATATCATTTTAAATAGATGGTAATTTATCTTATTATAATTTACCTTTGTTATATGAATAAGCTATTCGGTAAAAACAAAATAATCGTATTACTGACTTTTGTATCAGTGATAGGCGTATGTTTTTACTTAGTAAGTGCTGATGGGGAATTGAAAGCATCTACTATGTCAGCGGTGATACAGGATAAGGGAATGAGCGTAGAGGAGTTTCAAAAAAAAGTTTCCCGAAAAGATAAGATTGTACTTGTATATTTTAATGCACCATGGTGTGTGCCTTGTCTTAAATTAAAACCGGAAATCGCTGCTTTGGAAAATGAGACCCGGGATTATTGCGAAGTGCTGCAGATCAATATAGATGATCATCCTGTTATAGCAGATTACTATGAAATTAATTCCTTGCCCATGTTTGTGCTCTATAAAAATGGTTCAAAACACTGGGAGAATATAGGAGCGCTTACCAAAAATCAACTCCTCGAAAAAATAGATCTATATAAATAACGTTATGGTGTGATGGTTTCGGCAGGGGGAAGTTGAGTTTTTTGCACGGCTCCAAACAAAAATTTAAAACTGAATTGAAACACCAGATTATTCCCTTTATTATAGGCATAAGAATAAAAACCAGGACGAATGTTATTTCGTTTAATAACCGGAATTACAGAATTGCTGTATCTGAAGCAAAACAATACATTTTTTGTGAAGTTATAATCAGCACCAACTAATACGCTCACGTCGTTGGTATTATAATAGTCGCTGGTGTTGCTGATCACGTAATTGGTATTCCCTATAACTTTTCGCTGTACCATTTTGCCATAAGATACACCGGCTTCCAGATCGAATTTGTTTATTTTTTTTCCTTTCCAGTTAAAATAAATTTGACGTCGGATTAATAAAGGAATTTCAACATACCCAAGGGCAATTTTAAAATAACCGTTGTTTAAAGAGTCAGGCGGTTGCATGCTTCCTTTTTGAATAAAATTGATCTCAAATTGTAGTAATGTTTTTTTAGTCAATTGTGTATTAACAACACCTCCTAAGGTAAAGCCTAATTTGTGAAAGTCGTTATCGGTATCTCTGGTATCAGCACCGTCAATATCACTCACCACAAGGCCTCCGGAAAAACCGGCATTAAATCGTTGTGCTGTAAGTTGTTGTGTAACCAGGATAGTAACAAAGAGAATGATATGACGAAAGAATTTCATGTGATAGTATTTGTTTTTTTAGAAATTCTGAGTCATGAGATTGATACTACTTTAACATGGCTTTTAATTTCTCAATGGTGTAATCAATTTCTTCTTTAGTGGTGTATTTACAAAATGAAAAACGAACAGAGGCACGTGTCTGATCGGCGCCAATTCCTCTTAATACATGTGATCCCTGGTTGCTACCGCTGCTACAGGCACTTCCGCCACTTGCTGCAATACCGGCAATATCTAAATTAAACAACATCATTTCGGCATCAGGATGAGCAGGAAAGAGGCAATTTAAAACGGTGTATAAACTTTTTTCGTTGGAAGTTTCGCCATTAAATTCTATAGCGGGAATTGTTTTTTCTAATTGTTCCTTCATATAGTTTTTTAATCCCTGTATGTAGGCAATGTGTTCGTCCATTTCGTTATAGCATATTTCTAATGCTTTAGCCAGACCAATAATTCCTTGTGTGTTTTCGGTACCACCACGCATATTACGTTCCTGTGCTCCTCCATGAATCATTGGTTGTATTTTCACAGAGTGGTTAACATATAAAAAGCCTACTCCCTTTGGCCCGTGAAATTTATGAGCGGCGCAGGTAATGAAATGTACTTTTATTTTTTGCAGATCCATTGGGTAATGTCCCATGGTTTGAACGGTATCGCTATGAAAAATGGCATCATATTTTGCACAGATCTCTCCTACTTTTTCAAGTGGAAGTAGTGTCCCAATTTCATTATTGGCATGCATTAATGACACAAAGGTTCGTTCGTTGTTTTTTAAAAGTTCTTCTAAATGATTTAAATCAACATTTCCTTTCGAATCAATATTTACCCAACTTAATTTTATTTTTCCTTCTTTTTCTAAAACCTGCAAGGTGTGCTCAACGGCGTGGTGTTCAATTTTGCTGGTAATAGCATGTTTAATGCCTAATGAATGAATACTTTGATTGATGGCCATATTGTCGGCTTCCGTTCCTCCTGAAGTAAAAAATATTTCAGAGGGCGCTACATTCAGAAGTTTAGAAACCGTTTTACGGGCTACTTCAATAGCAGAACGTGTTTTGCGTCCAAAAGCATGAATAGAGGAAGGGTTACCATACTCCTCTCTCATATAGGGAAGCATTGCTTCGAGTACGTGTTCGTCTAATTTGGTAGTAGCGGCGTTATCTAAATATACTTTCATTTCTTTTGCTTTTAAAAACCACATAGACACATATGGTACATAGGTTTTTGTTTTTATTGTCACTCTGAACTTGTTTCAGAGTTTCATGAGATGCTGATCCGCCAGCTGGCGGATCAGCATGACTTTTTATAATGTGTTAATTCTTTATTATTTCTTTAATGTCTTCAATGATCTTTTTTGCTAAAGCATCAGCTGTACTAACGCTTTCACTTTCGCTGTAAATCCTGATAATAGGCTCAGTGTTGGATTTTCTTAAGTGAACCCATTCTTTATCAAATTCTATTTTTACCCCATCTACTGTATTTACAGGTTGTTTTGCGTATTTGTCTTTAACGCTTACTAATACTTTGTCAACATTGATTTCAGGGGTTAACTCAATCTTGTTTTTAGAGATGTAGTAATTGGGAAAAGATTTACGAAGCATGGAGGTTGTTTTTCCAAACTTAGCTAAGTGTGTT
>JACQAK010000032.1 GCA_016194985.1 Bacteroidota bacterium | reverse complement strand
CTTTTTAAGGTTTATCTGCGTTAGGGATAGAGGCATTGTTTGAGCTCTTTTTAGTTGCGCTGAAAGCCGACTGAAAAAGCGAGTGCCGAAAGCCAGGCCGCCCCCTTCCGGCGGAAACGCCCTAACCCAAGCACTAAAAAACATCAAAAAATAAATAGCTACCCACTATGTTTTACTACATAAATAATATTGGAAGTGAGCTTTGTGTTATCTATAACTTCCAACGTTAAATGAGGAAACTTAGCAATGGTATCTTTGATTAAGGTTCCGCTTACAAAATGTAATCCGTCTTCTTTGGTTTTATTGAATCCCAATACCTTGGTGCTCATAAACTCCGTGTACCAGGTTCCTTTCTGACGATTGGCAATATCTTTATCCGCATCACGAATCACCAATACGCCTCCTTTATTTAGTTTTGCCACACAATTTTCAATCACCTGAACTTGCTGTTCTTCTTTTAAATAGTGTAATACGTCGCTAATAATAAACCCATCGGCCTGAGGAAAGTCGTAAACCGTTACATCTCCTACATCAAACGATAGTTTGTCTGACTTGTCAACGCAATTATCTGCTACGGTAATTTTTTCATCGTCATAATCCACCCCTAAAATCTCACGCTGACGCCCTTTAAACATTAACATGTATGGAAGAAAGCCATAACCGCAACCTACATCCACGATCTTTCCGGTCTTAGGCATCAGGCTTTCAAACAACTCGTAGTTATTCTCCAACGCTGTTTTAATGCGACAATACCACTCTAACACAGGCCCCTTAAAAATGTAATTACGAATTAAACGAGCCCTGAAATAGGATACCGTTTCGCGTTCGTCTTTCAGCAATTGATATTCCTGACGCATCAATTTGCAAACCGCTTTTGATCGTTCCTGATACGTAGCACCAAATGACTTATCATCCGGCTTAATTCTGTTCAATATCTTTACAGCTAAGGAACCGTCTTTGAAATGAAAATCCCCTTTAGTAACCGTATCACCTGCGCCATGCAGTAATAGTGGTATAATATCCAATTGCATTTGTTCTGCCAATAAAAAAGCACCTTTGTGAAAACGTAAGATATCGCCTGTGACACTGCGGGTTCCTTCCGGAAAGATCAAAATAGAATAACCTTGTTTTACCAATTCGGTTAACGAAGGAATACAATTATCATAACCGTCGGAAGCTTTGTAGTAGTCTGCTTTTTTAACGATCCATCCGTAAAAAGGAGAGTTATATACCCAGTCATTTGTAAATACAACTATTTTAGGATATAGCTGTAAAGTCAATGCCAGATCAATATGGGATTGGTGATTGGAGACAATAATCGCCGGTTTTTCAAAGGTTTCGTGATGAGGATTAATGATGGTCTTTTTAACATTGAAAAAACAAGCCAGTATGAACCGGAAAGTGTACATGATGATGTAATGGAATATCAATTTACGTGTAGCTGTTTTGGCTGGAAACACCGTAAACAAAATAATGCCGCAAAGAGTGATTAATAAAGAACCAATTAAAAATCCGCAAAAACCGACAATGGTGATCAAAATATATTTAGCCGAATACGGCAATAACCCTTTATGTCTTCTGTTGAGAATCATCCAGTTGAACAACAAGGGCTGAGCAACAAAAGAAATAAACACCACGCATACCATGCCTATAATGGTAATAATAGCAATGGATTGCAGAGCAGGATGTTTTGCAAATACCATTACCCCTATTCCAATAATGGTAATTAAAGCTGATAATAAAATAGAGGATTTAAAGGAATCTAAATTCTTCTTCCCGAATTTATATTCATTTAATAAACCATCCATGATAAAAATACTGTAATCATCGCCCAATCCAAATATAAACGTAGAGATAATGATGTTAATGATATTGAACTTAATGCCGAAAATCCCCATAATACCTAGTATCCACAGCCAACTGATCAGCATCGGTAAAAAATTAATAACTGCTAATTCGATACGTCCGTGGTTTAATAACATAAACCCAAATACCAAAACAGAAGTGATCAATAAGATAGTATTGAAATCGGAACTGATGACTTCTACAAACTTGGCCGTGAGGTTTTGCTTATCAAACACCACAATATTTGGGTTATTTTCAAAAGCTTTATAAATGGCCTGACGGTTTTCGGCATCCACTTTCACGTGATTAATGATAGAAGGTTTACCATTTACTTTACCAATCCATTCTTTAAACAAGAGTTTATTGAGTGTATCCGAATCAGCTTTGGATAAAGGCTTCGCCTCGCTATTCAACAAATCATAAAAGGACTGAAAAGCCGTTTCCTTAAATTTATATGACAAGCCTGCCGTAATCAATTGCTGTTTAATGCTATCTTTTTTAGCTTTCGTAAAAAAGGCATTCCAACGATTAATTCGTTCGCCTTGTTCTTTATCCGAAATAAATAATGCACTTACCGAAGAATATTTTTTGATCAATCCCTGCTGTTTAAACGCTTCCAATTTGTCAGACACGATCACGTTATTATCCAAAGCTTCGTTCAGAGTATTACCATTGCTAAATACATACACCGAGCGGGCCGCAAAATTATTCACATCATCCAAATGTTTTTCCGCGTCACGGGTTTCTTTGGTCATGAAACTCATTTTGTTCATATCGCTTTCAAAGGCAACATCTCCGGCAAAAAACGTAAATACCAGCGTTAACACAAACGCCGATATAACGATCACTTTATTCTTATCAAAGCGATAGGCCGTTAATCGGTCTATCCACGAATGGTGTTCGCCTTCTACGTGAACAATTTCTTTATCTTTTCTGAAACTGAATTTTAGTAACTGAGGTAATACCAGTATAGAGAATAACATGGCGCCTATCAGGGAAAAAGCCGCAAACAAGCCAAAATCATGCAGGGCTTCCGATTTGGCAAACAGTAAACTTAAAAAAGCACCTACCGTTGTGGTACAGCCAATCAGCATAGGAACGGTGAGATCCTGAAGAACGGTTTTTACATCCCGGTTATGTTTGTAATGTGTAAAGAAATGCAGGGAATAATTAATGGCAATGCCCAATACTACGGCCCCTGCTCCAATAGCAATGGCAGATACCACACCTTTTAATAAAAACAGAAAGCTTAGGGCAAACACCATCCCAAAACCTACCGGAAATAAAATAAAAATAGTCACCAAAGGGTTTTTGAAATACAGTCCCAATAATAACGCAATGACAATAACTGCAATACTGGAAGTATAGATGCTGTCTTTCCTCAACTGATTGGCATTTCCTGCTGAAACAATACAGGAACCAAAGGCTTCTGTCAGTATAGTATCGTCGGAAAACGAATGACAGGCACTATCTACTACCTGTATCAAATGTTTATTGCCTTTGGTATCATTAGGCAAATGCGCAGGCGTAATAAACATCAAAAGATGCTGATGGTCTTTGGTAACTATATGATTGTTATAAGTTTCGAAGTTTTCATCCAACTGAATATTTTGTAATTTCTTTAACGCAATGGGTGTAAAATTAAGCGGGTCGCGACGGATGTATTTACCCAAAGCCATGCCTTGTGGCGAAAGTAAAGTAGCATAATCCCGTTCGATCGTAGCATCAATACTATCTTTTGTAATTAAACGGGAAATTTTCTCATAATCTTTTGTTTCCAGAAACAATGGCAAATTCTGATAAAATAAATCATAGATCTGCTGAAAGCGATCATCGGATATGGTAAAGGTCATATCCGTATAGTCGTCTTTAGTAAGCTTTGACGTTAACCGGCTATATACCGAATCGCTATGAGCAATTAATTGATCAATGTTTTCGGGGTATTTGGAAGATACATGAATGATCAGTTTATCTTTCGATTTCAGATTATCTAAAATAGAATTGATGGATTGGGAATTTTTATCGGAAGGTACAAAGCGTGTAATGTCTTCTTCCAGTTTAATTTTCGATGCCAAAAATCCTAATCCTCCGCAAGCCGCTAAAATGAGTATTAAAAATACCAGCTTGCGTTTTTGAAAGAAAGAATAGATAAAATACGAAAAATGAAACATAGGGTTTAAAGATAGTAAAAAAGGGTTTTATCTCTGAAAATGACTTAAAAATAAGTATTGTTGTTGATTAATCAGATTATATGTGATCATTTTTAATTAAAGCTATTGGGCGTTTCCGCCGGTTGGCGGAACGGCCCGCCAGCTGGCGGGACTCGCTTTTTTATTTGTCCTGCGGAACAACTAAAAAGAGCTCAAACAATGTCTCTATCCCTAACGCAGATAAAACTTAAAAAGGACGTTTACCTGCGTGAGGGATGCAAACGGAAATCCTTTTTTTGTTTCACAAAAAAAGATTGAAGTGACAGCCCGGTCCGGCATCCGCCGGGCACGCCCTGGTCATAAAATCAATCTACATTATTCTTATGCAACCAATAAAATATCCTTTTTTATAGAAAAATAAAATGGTTACATTTACCATGTAATCTCAGCTTTATGTCCATTTTAATTGCCGATAGCGGCTCTACCAAAACCGATTGGGTTTTATTAGATAACAATAATATCATTATCCAGTTTCAAACCATTGGATTCAATCCTTATTTTCAGAGCAGTGAAGATATTTATAACGAAATTAAAACGGTATTGATTCCTGTTCTGCATGATCAGCTTCATCACATAAACCAAATTTCATACTATGGTGCAGGCTGTTCTACACCCGAAAAGGTGCAGGTTGTAAAACAAGGATTGTATCTGGCCTTTGGCAATATTTTATCGGAAGTAAACCATGATCTGTTGGCTGCGGCCCGCGCTTTATGTGGAAAAGAGAAAGGCATTGCCTGTATCTTAGGAACAGGTAGTAACAGCTGTTTATATGATGGCAAAAGTGTGGTCGAAAATATTCCTTCGGTTGGTTATTTATTTGGTGATCATGGCAGCGGAGCTACCATCGGCCGATCTTTTATTCAACATTATTTTGACGGAAAATTACCGATTCATTTGCGTACGGCTTTCGAAAATGCAGGCTATCACAGAGAAATTATTTTAGAGAACGTTTACAAAAAACCAATGCCCAGTAAGTATCTGGCCAGTATTGTTAAGTTTTTATCCGATTACAGTAATGATAGTTATGTGAATGATCTGATCAAAACCTGCTTTCTGGATTTCTTTGATGCTCAGATCTCCAAATACACCAATGCCAAAACATTGCCGGTTAATTCAGTAGGTTCTATTGGCTTTTATTACAAACATCTGTTAGAGGAAGCCGCGAAAGAAAAAGGATATACCGTTGGAAATGTGATCAAATCCCCGATTGATGGGTTGATCAAATATCATAGTTAAATTATATCAGGCAGAGGGCTGAAATGTCGAAGTCATACTGTCCGCCAGCTGGCGGATTCAGCATCTCATAAAACAGATCAGACCCTGATCCGCCAGCTGGCGGACAGGGTGACGGCTTGGTGTCAGTTCGAGCGGAGTCGAGAACAATATGATAATACTTTAATCAATCTAATTTATAACCCAACAACAGGATATCATCTACCTGTTCCAGATAGCCTTTCCAATCATTGATTGATTTTTTGACGAGTTCTTTTTGTTCGGAAAAAGGCTTTTGATGCACTTCCAGTAATAACTTTTGCAGGTTTTTATATTTGTATTTTTTACCTCTTTCTCCTCCAAACTGATCGGCATAACCATCTGTGAACATATAGATCACATCGCCTTCCATCATTTGGAAATACTTATTTTTAAACGGCTTGATATTATCTTCAATAAAGGCTCCTACCGGCTGTTTATCTGGAATCAGCTCTTCTATTTCATGGTTTCTTACAATATAAATAGAATTAAACGCGCCTGCAAAATTAAGTTGTTTGGTAGCTTTATTAATCACACACAGGGATACATCCATCCCATCTCTTACAGCAGATTCCTGAAACGTTTGATGAAGTGATAATGTTAAAGATCTGTTTACCGAATCCAAAATGGCTCCTGCCTCTGTTAATCCTTGTTCCAACACGGCGCGATTCAATAAATTATAATTCACAATACTCATCAGGGCCCCCGGAACCCCATGCCCTGTGCAATCTGCAGCTGCTATAAAAACATGCTGAGCTGTTTCTTCGATCCAGTAAAAATCACCGCTTAAAATATCTTTAGGTTGATAAAACACAAATGATTGAGGCAGGATACTGCTCCAAAGTTTAGCCGGCGGCAAAATAGCCTGCTGTATGCGTTGCGCATACTTGATACTATCTGTAATATCTTTATGCTGTTCCTCTACAATAATACTTTTTTCTTCAATGATCTTATTTTTTTCGGCAAGAGCTTTGTTTGCTTTATTTTGTTGTCTTAATCCTCTGAAAATAAAAAAGGCCAAACCTGCCAGCAATAATATGCCTGCCAGAGCAAAGTAAATTTGCAGGGATTTATTTTTCAAACGTTCTTTTAATAAAATATTTTGCTCTTCTTTTTTTTCGTTTTGATATTTGGCTTCAGTTTCCGAAAGATTTTTAGAATACATAGATGCATTCAGAGAATCATTTAAACGAACGTAAGTGTCCATATAATCAATAGCTTCTTTGTAATCTCCCAATTGCTCATAGGTTTGAGCCAGGTTAAAGGCATAATCTGCTTTATTCCGGATATTCTTGGTTAAAAAATAAGCTTCAATCAAATAAGGTTTGGCTTCTGTATAGCGCTCCATATCCATTAACGCCACTGCAATATTATTCTTAAGAAAAATAGTATTATCGTTATCTGTTTTTTCCTGAATGGCCAACGCTTCCTTATAATAAGATAAGGCCCGTTCATTGTTAGACAACATGAAATAAATATTTCCGATACCTACTAAAAAATCTACTTTCCGGTAATTATTATTTTGTTGTGCATCAATATCCAATCCGCGCTCATAATATTCCACTGCCAGATCATAATATCCTTTGGCACTATTAGAATTTCCCAGTTTTAAATAACAGGCTTCAATGCCTTTCCAGTCCTTGACCTGGTTATATAATTTAAGTGCTTTATTGTAATACGATATGGCTTTTTCATTGGCATTGATATCATCAAACAAGTCGCCCATATTCACATACACATCTGCCAGCTTAATTGGACTCTCTGATTTTTCAGCCAGGTCAATTAACTGTTTATTAATTTCAAAGGCTTCTTCGGGTTTATGCAGCGACTTTTTTAAGCGGGATTTTTTGAGAAGCGTTTCAATTAATCCATCCTGATTACCGGCTGATTTAAATTTACGAATGGCAAGATCCTGAAAATAGGAAACCGTATCATAATTCTCCAATTTGTAAAAGACCATGCTTAACTGATCAGCAGTTTGGGCAATCAGATTATCGTCGCCCACTTTTAAGGCCATTTGATAGGCTTGTTTGGATAGTTCTAAAACAAATGGTTTATCTGCAAAGGTTTTACAGGAATTTAAAAGAAGCGTAATTTGCTTGCTGTTATTTTTTTCTTTATTAATAAGGTCTTGTATGCTATCGTGCTGGGAGAACAGCTTACCTGAAAAAAGAAATAAAACCAGAATTGATTTTAAAAAGAAATATGTTCGGTTTTTAGCTGTCATAAAAAAAAGAGGTTATTAGTATGTAATAACCTCTCTGATATCATCATTAAACGAGGGCTGTTAAACAAACAGCTACATTAGTCCCTTTATAATTCACGATTGTATATTTTACGGTTTGTCCAACAGCAAAACGGGATTCTGTTAAATAGTTTTGGTAGAACGTATATTTTATTCCGGACTCTTTTTCAAGAATAACACCTGTGCTTCCTGCCGGATTTATTTCCACAATTTCGCCTTTCTCAATAGGATTAACCGATACGGCAACCGGTCCTGTTTCTGCTTTAACAAGATCAAATGTTATACTGGCACCTTCAACAATACCTAATTGTTGTGACATAGGTTGATCGTAATTTACCTCATACTTGTTACCGGCATCATCTTTATAACGGATCATTCCGCTATCTCCGGCTTTCACAATTTTACCTTTTAATTTTCCCATAAATTTGAGGCCTCTGCGTTTTTTACAGAGACCTTTTTTATCAATAAAACCTAACCTTATTTTTTAAATTCTACTTTCATTTCTACACGACGGTTTTTCTGACGCCCAGCTTCTGTTGTATTATCAGCAATTGGCACTGTTTGACCAAACCATTCAGCAATAACTTTATCAGCTTTTACCCCTTTAGATACCAGGTATTTTTTAACGGCTTTCGCTCGTTTTTCTGACAACACCATATTTTTTGCGGCATCTCCCTGATTATCGGTATGCCCTGATAATTTTAAGGTCCATTCCGCTTCGTGTTCTTTCATAAGTTTAGCAAGATCATTTAAAGAAGGAAGCGATACTTTTTTAATGATATCTTTTCCGGTTGCAAACTCTAAACTGGCAAATGCTTTTTCCAGAATTTTTTGCTCTTCCACTTTTAATACCGGAGCCGGAGGACATCCTTTCAACTCTTTTAAACCCGGAGTTGTAGGGCATTCATCTTCTCTATCCACCACCCCATCTTTATCTGTATCAGGCCAAGGGCAACCTTTATTCTCAACTGCTCCTGCTACTTCCGGACAATCATCATCTTTATCCAATACCGTATCCCCATCTTTATCAGGGCATCCTTTAAATTCTTTAGGTCCTGCTACATCAGGGCATGCATCATATTTATCCGGTGTTTTATCCCCATCTCTGTCAGGACAGCCAAGGAATTCCGCTAACCCCGCATCATCCGGACACTCATCTTCTTTATCCATGATTTTATCTCCGTCTCTATCAGGGCAGCCTTTAAATTCAGCAATTCCTTTATCATCCGGACAGTTATCTTCCATATCCGTTATACCATCCCCATCTCTGTCAGGGCAACCCTGCATTTCTTTAGTACCGGCCACATCAGGACATTTATCATCTTTATCCTGAATATGATCGCCATCTTTATCAGGACAACCCATAAATTCCCAAACTCCCGGTATATCTTTACATTTATCTTTTTTGTTGGATATACCGTCCTTATCTTTATCTTTTGGTCGCCCATAAGGAACAGGAATTTTAAGCATCGCATACAGATCTGCTCCGTATATTTTTTTTTGCCCAACCAATGGTGCCAGATTCGTAGATCCTACAATAATTGGCCCCAACCTCACAGCAGCACCGGCCCTGAATCCATCCAGAAAATTGTATTGCACAGGTATAAACACTCCAAACCATTTATGATCCCAACGCGGCGTTAATGTAATACTGCTGATATCATGTACTTTGGTATCATTCTTTTTAAATTGAAATGCAATAAATGGCGTTAAATTAACATACACATCTTTCCAGATCTGATAATCAATCTGCACACTGATAGCAGTAGGCAAATTCATACGATATGTTGATTTTGAACCGGTTTGCGTAAAACGTCCTTTCAAGGTATCATCAAACTCTCCAACAGATTTCGGACTGATCGGTTTTAAGTTCCAGTATCCTACATTCGCCTGAAAATCTCCGCTGGTTGAGCCTTTTTTAAATTTAATAGATCCTATATCCGTTACAGAAACGCCTACTTTTAATTTGTATTTATTCTTGTCCTTACGCCATAAATCCTTTTCTCCATCCATGTCATATTTATACTTCATATAAGATGGGCGCCATTCGTAAACTACTCCAAAATCAAAGCCTACGCCTGGATACGATTGACTGTAATCAAACACCTTGGTTCCTGTTTGTGCCTGTCCGATTTGTATATCTTTTAATGTCAGGTTATCAGAGTGACCATAATTTACCTGCGATTGAAAAATAGATAAGGTTGTATCTGTTTGGAAATTATATTGCAGATCTTTGATAAACATATAGGAGGATTGAATACCTTGCAACAATTTTACGGTAGCCCCTCCTTTTAAGTAATGCTCATTATCTTCTTTAAAAACGTGTGCATAGGTTAATCCATACTCTGCCCAACTCATTTCCTGTATACTTAAATTTTTATTGGATAAATCCCTTACCCATAAACTTGGGTATTTAAACTCCTCATAAGCCAGTTTGGCCAGATTGGGTGATACACCATCAATATTAACGTAATTTCGAACAGAAGACGTAAAAGCTATGGCATTTTTTCGATTGATAGCTACCATAAACGACGGTCCTGCTATTCGGTTATTTACATAAATGCTTTTATTTCTGTTGTTATCACGCGATGTTAAATAATGATCTGCAAATAAGGTATCATCAAAAGCACGCATGGTTACTTTTCCATTGGCATCTTTTTCTCTTTTAAAAGCCGAACGGTCAATTCCTATATAATTGTTATACGCTCCGATATTGATACCTACCAGAGTCATATCAAACTTCATTCTGCCATCAACAATGCTGGCCGGATTTATATAAACGCCCGTAACACCGGCATAATTACTTTGATTGAATCCGGTAAAATCCTGAGATTTAACAAAATAGGAAGCTGATAAAAATAAAAACAGTAAGATTTTTTTCATGTGATTTTTTTTGTAATAGGAGCCAAAAATAAGACAATACATTTAATATGATGTTAAAATCAGAATTTATCCAGTAAATTTAACAAAAGTGCAGGCGAAATAGACGCAATCACGTTACATTTAGTATCTTCGCCAATTGTTACCGAAAAAATTATGTTAGAAAAGTTAGAAGAAATAAAAAGAAGATATACCGACGTGGAGGCAAAATTAGGAGATCCTAGTGTGATTGCCGATATGCGTTTGTTCAAAAAATTAAATATAGAATACCGAAGCTTACAACCTGTTGTTGAAGCGTATTATAAATACAAACAAATTACTGATAATATTAACGGCGCCAAAGAAGTATTAGCTACCGAAAAAGACAAAGATTTTTTGGATATGGCAAAAGCTGAATTGGAAGAGAATCGTTTAGCTGAAGAAAAACTACAGGAAGAGGTTCGCTTATTATTAATTCCAAAAGATCCGGAAGATGCTAAAAACTGTACAATGGAAATTCGTGGTGGAACCGGAGGTGACGAAGCCGCTATTTTTGCAGGAGATTTATTTGACATGTACCGCCGTTATTGCGAGATAAAAGGATTTCAATTAGAAGTAGTAGATGAAAACCCCGGATCAATGGGAGGTTTTAAAGAGATTATTTTTAATGTAAAAGGCGATAATGCTTTTGGTACCATGAAGTTTGAAAGTGGTGTACATCGTGTGCAGCGTGTGCCTGCTACCGAAGCAGCAGGACGTGTGCATACCTCTGCGGCTACAGTGGTTGTATTGCCTGAAGCGGAAGAATGGGATATTGAGATCAAACCATCAGATATTGAAATGGCTACAGCCCGAAGCGGTGGAGCCGGTGGTCAGAACGTTAATAAAGTAGAGTCAAAAGTTATTTTAACCCACAAACCATCAGGAATTGTAGTAACCTGCCAAACACAACGTAATCAATTAGGTAACCGTGAAAAAGCGATGGAAATGTTACGTTCAAAATTATATGACCTGGAATACCAAAAACGATTGGCAGAAACTACCAGCCGAAGAAAAAGTATGGTAAGTACCGGTGATCGATCAGAAAAAATCAGAACCTATAATTATCCTCAAAACCGTATTACCGACCATCGTATTGGCTTAACATTATATAATTTAACAGATTTTACAAACGGACATATCCAACAAATGATTGATGCCCTGCAGTTTGCAGAAAATGCGGAGAGATTGAAAGAAGGAGGATTGTAAAGGTTTCAAGTTTAACTGTTTCAAGTTTCAGGTTCATTAACCTGCAACCAGAAACTTCAAATAAATAATATTTATGACACGTGCTGAATTAATAAAAGAAATACAAACTAAAAAAACATTTTTATGTGTTGGCTTAGACCCTGATATTGATAAACTTCCTAAACATTTACTGGAAGAAGACGATGCTATTTTTGAATTCAATCGTCAGATAATTGATGCTACCGCCGACTATTGTGTGTCTTTTAAACCAAACACGGCCTTTTATGAAGCCTACGGACTAAGCGGATTAACAAGCTTAGAACGAACTATAAAATATATTAAACAAAATTATCCTAATCACTTTTTGATTGCCGATGCCAAACGAGGAGATATAGGAAATACATCTAGCATGTATGCCAAAGCCTTTTTTAAACGTTTAAAAGCTGACGCTATTACGGTGGCTCCTTATATGGGAAGCGATTCGGTTAAACCTTTTTTAGAATTTGATGGTAAATGGGCCATAGTGCTTGCCCTGACATCTAATGAAGGTGCTAAAGATTTTCAGTTAGACGAAGGTAAGGAAGGTACTTTATATCAACACGTTTTAAAAACATCCAGTCAATGGGGAACGGCCGAAAACATGATGTATGTGATCGGTGCTACCAAAGCAAATATGTTTGATGATGTAAGACATATTGTACCAAACCACTTTTTATTAGTACCGGGTGTTGGCGCTCAGGGAGGAAGCTTAGCCGAAGTATGCAAACATGGTCTGATCAAAAATGATATCGGTTTATTGATCAACTCATCCCGTGCCATTATTTACGCTTCTAACGGAACTGATTTTGCCCAGGCTGCCGGAAAAGAGGCTAAAAAAGTAGCCGATGAAATGAAAGCCTATTTCTAAATCAGGTTAATTTATTCTTATCAGTTTCTTCATAAAAACATAATCTGAAACTCAATTTTATTGCATACATTTATAGTAACTTTGACCAGTTATAAAAGTGAACACCCTAAAGGAATTGTTTCTATTATGAGATAAGTATCCTTAACCGCTTTATTAAATTGTATAAATTTATTTAAGCAACATGAATACGTTTAGTTTCAAAATAGTTTGTTCTCTTGCTTTTATCTTTATTTTTTTGAGTGTCAGGTCCCAAACCCTTATTATGAATGAGGTTTCCAATGGTACTACTGGAAATCAGGAATATGTTGAATTTGTTGTTGTAAGTAATACCGTCACATATAACTGTAGTAGTTCTACTCCACCGTGCATAGATATCAGAGGTTGGATTTTTGATGACAATAGCGGCTATCACGGAACAAGTGGCATTGCCTCAGGAGCTGTTCGTTTTTCGCAAAACGCTCTCTGGTCATGTCTTCCATTAGGAACCATCATTCTTATATATAACGGGGCCGATAAAAACCCTGCCATTCCTACTCCTGATGATATCACATTAACTGATGGAAATTGTAGAATTATTGCTGATATTGGAAATACAGCTCTTTTTGATAAAAATGCAACAACACCAGGGGCTGGTGCCTGTTCTTATCCTTCAACCGGCTGGACCGCCGGAGGCTCATGGTCAAATACAGCCTTAGCAAATTCATCCGACTGTGCCCGGATTGTAAATCTTGCGGGATGTGAAGTGTTTTCGGTGTGCTATGGGGCGGCCGATAATTTAAATAATCTAATCTATTTTTCCGGTACAGGAGGTGGTAACGTTTATTATTTTAATGGGGTTGATCCGCAATTACAATCAAATTGGTCTTCAGGAAGCGCAGCAACACTTCAAACACCCGGAGCACCAAACAATACTGCTAATGCCGATTACATTGCTCAATTTAATAACGGATGTATGCCTATTACGCAGTTATCTGTTACGGCCGTTGGAGTAAATGCAGGATGCTCATGCAATGGTTCTGCAACGGCCAGTGCATCGGGGTCCATAGGAAACTATACATATGTGTGGTATGATGCCGGCATGAATCCCATTGGTCAAACTGCAGCTACAGCAACCGGGTTGTGTGCAGGAGTTTACAATGTAATTGCTACCTCCCATATAGGCTGTACAGCAACAACCTCAATCACTATTTCTTCGTCCTCTTCTACATCAGTAGCTGTAAATTCTCAAACAATTTGTGCCGGAGCTTCCGCTATACTTACGGCAACGCCTTCTGCCGCAGGAGGAGCTTATTCCTGGACTCCGGGAGGATTAACAACATCAAGTATTTCAATCAGCCCCGGTTCTACAACCAGCTATTCTGTTTTATATACATTGGCAGGCTGCAGTGCGAGCAATCATGCGAGTGTAACAGTTATTTCTTTACCTACCATAACCGTTAATTCATCCACCATTTGCTCAGGACAAACTGCTACCTTAACTGCGAATGGCGCCTCTACTTATTTATGGAATTCAGGTTCAACATCTAACTCTCTTTCAGTGTCTCCTTCATCTACTTCCAATTATACTGTTTCCGGAACAACTGCGGGTTGCACAAGTACAAGCGTAGCCACTATTTCAATAACTCCTTTACCAACCGTAACTGTTAATTCATCCACCATTTGCTCAGGCCAAGCTGCTACCTTAACAGCGAATGGTGCAAATACTTATACATGGAGTACGGGTTCAACGTCAAATCCACTCACGGTTTCCCCTCTATCTACAACCAATTATACAGTTACCGGCTCTATAACAGGTTGCACAAATACAGCTATTGCTACTATTTCTATTGCTCCGTTACCTACTATAACAGTCAATTCGCCAACCATCTGTTCCGGACAAACTACCACATTAACGGCTAACGGCGCCTCCACTTATACATGGAGTACAGGGGCAACTACTAATTTTATTTTTGATAACCCCATATCCACCAAAAGCTACAGTGTTATGGGCGAATCATCAGGCTGTCTTTCTTCTGCAACAGCAAGTATCATCATTAGTCCTAATTTATCATTATCTGTAAATAGTCCAACGATTTGTGCAGGAGAAACCACGACATTGACATCTATGGGCGCAACTACTTATACCTGGAGCAATGGTGTTTTAGGAAATACGATCGTCGTTAGCCCCTCTTCCACATCTACATTTTCGCTGGCCGGTTCTAATGGAAGTTGTACAGGATATACCACTACCACGGTTGTTGTGATGATGTCTCCAACAGTTTCGATTACATCTCCTCCTGTTTGTGCCGGACAAACAACCACCTTAACTGCCAATGGGGCTACAAGTTATACCTGGAATACAGGAACCACCGGCAATTCATTAACCGTGTTGTCAGGTTCCATTTCAACAAGCTATTCTGTAACAGGAACAAGTGCAGGCTGTTCAAGTAATGCCTCTACTGTTACCTCTATTAATCCATCGCCTGTTATTTCTGTAAATTCAGCCACCATCTGTTCGGGAGAAACTGTAACACTGACTGCATATGGCGCTAATACGTATCTATGGGATCATGGACCACTTACCAATACAATTGCTGTTAGTCCAATAACATCTACCATCTATAGTGTTTCAGGAAGTAACGGAACATGCAGTACGACAGCTACCGTAAGCGTTTTAGTAAACCCGGCACCTGTAATATCTGTTAATAGTAAAACTATTTGTGCCGGTCAAAATGCGACATTAACCGCTTATGGAGCTACATCCTATAGCTGGAATAACGGTTCTCAGGCTAACCCGCTGGTTATTTCTCCAACGTCATCCAGCGTATATACAGTTACAGGAATGTCTATGGGCTGTATGGGTTCTCAAACCGCTACCATTACGGTTAATGATTCACCTGTCGTTTCTTTTCTGGTAAATGATACAGTAGGCTGTTCGCCGCTTTGCGTTCAGTTTACAAATTTATCAACCGTAAGCAGCGGTTCCATCACAAACTGGAACTGGTCCTTTCATGATGGAACTATTTCTTCGCTTCAAGATCCGTCTCATTGTTTCAATCGGTTTGGTTATTATGATGTCAGCCTCACAGTTTCGTCATCCAACAAATGTTCAAATACATTAACAATCCCTCATTTGATACATGTTGTACCCTCACCAGTGGCTGATTTTACCGGAAATTTCAACGAAACAGATATTCTGAACCCCCTCATTAATTTTGTAAACCTTTCTACAAATGCCAACAGCTATAATTGGAGTTTCGGAGACAATTCTTTTTCCCATCTCATAAATCCATCTCATCTTTACCTGCAGGAAGGTATATATACAACAACATTAACCGCTATTAATCAATATGGTTGTAAGGATGTAGCCATGCATGACATCATTGTAAAAGGATTATTTACATTTTATGCGCCTAATTCATTTACGCCTAATGGAGATCATGTTAATGATGTTTTTCTGCCACTGGGAGTTGGCTGGGATCAGGACAAATATCAATTGGATATTTTTGACAGATGGGGAAATAATTGTTTTACTACAAAAGAAACAGATAAAGGTTGGGATGGAAAAGCCAATCACGGAAGCGAATCTGCACAAATTGATACTTATACCTGGAAAGTAAGCGTAACAGATCTATACGGGGAACAGCACAAATACATTGGCAAAGTAACCATTATAAAATAACACCTTACTGAAGAATAATTTAGTTTGCTTTAATCCTTTTGTTTTAAGTATTTGGGCGTATTCCATCAGCTGACTGATAAACCCGCCAATCGACGGGAAGCACCCAAAGAATTTTAATAAAAAAATTAAATTCTATTACTTGCTTTTTCTGGACGGTTCATCATCGTCTTTATACTTATCATAATCCAGCTGATTGCCCCAGAAATTCATCTGTTGCTTGATCCATGCTTTTCGGTTAGAGATATATCCGGATGGAGGATTAGCCTTTAAACGCAACGGATTAGGAAGAATTGCCGCTATTGCTGCAGCTTCATCTTTGGTTAACTTTTTAGCCGGCTTATGAAACCAATGCTGCGAAGCGGCCTCTGCTCCATAAACACCATTTCCCATTTCGATACTGTTTAAGTATACTTCCATGATTCGTTCTTTGTTCCAGAATACTTCAATTAATAACGTAAACCACAACTCCAGACCTTTTCTCAGATAACTTCTCCCCTGCCATAAAAATACATTTTTGGCTGTTTGTTGAGTAATTGTACTTCCACCTCTGAGGCGTTTTCCTTTTTCGTTTTCTTTCATGGCCTTTTGCACGGCCCCCCAATCTACCCCGAAATGTTTCAGATAATTTTGATCTTCGCTACACACCACAGCCAACTGAAGTTTAGGAGAAATCTCTTCCAGAGGCACCCAATCGTGCTCCATAACAACTCCCTTACCATCAGCCATTTGCTCAACATCTCTGATAACCATTAGAGGCGTAATGGGTACAGGCACCCAACGATACACAATGACTGATACAATGGATAATATGAAAAACGCCATACAGGTTTTCCAAAGAATGGTCCATATTCGTCCTACAATTTTTCTCATTAAACAGTAAAACTATTGTATTATTTACCTTAAGTTTGCAGACATTTTAAATTTTAACAACATCCAATTTTTAATAACATGAGTAAAAAAGCAACATATATAATTTTAGTGATTGCCGTTCTGGGAGTTGTTGGATTATATTTTTACAATAAATACAATGTAGCACCAACTATTGCCATTTCCAAACTAGATGTTGTTGATCAGGACACCAATAAATTTGATATTCAGTCCTTAAAAGGCAAAAAGGTTATTGTGAGCTTTTATGCCTCCTGGTGCCCCAATTGCATTCAGGAATTAAAAGAATTAAACAGCATTAAGCAGCAAAAATTGTCTGATGTGGAAGTGCTGGCCATTACAGACGAAAGCATCGAGAAATTAGTGGCATTTAAAACAAAAACGCAATATCCTTTCACCTTTTTAACCTTAACCGGTACTTTCCCAGATATTGGCATTAACTCTATACCTGTTACCTATTTGTTAAATACAAAAGGAGAAATCGTTTATAACAATGTAGGATACATTGAATGGAATGATGAATCCACATTGGAACATTTGAAAAGCTTAATGGAATAATCACCCTGAATGCTTTGTTCAGTAATTATTATTCAATATATTTAAAGTCTATTTTTTATACTTATCATGACTAAAATTAAATTTGGAACCGACGGCTGGAGAGCCATTATAGCACAGGAATTTACAGTAGAAAATGTAGCGCGTGTAACAGAAGCTACGGCTACTTGGTTAAATAAGAATTTTGAAAATCCAAGCGTTGTTCTTGGACACGATTGCCGTTTTGCCGGCGAATTATTTGCACATACCGCTGCCAAAATTTTAATAGCCCATAATATCAAAGTGTATTTAGCCAAGGATTTTGTCAGCACCCCCATGATCTCGTTAGGTACCGTAAGACATAAAGCCAGTTTGGGAATTATTATTACGGCCTCTCACAATCCGCCATCTTATAATGGTTTTAAATTAAAAGGCTATTATGGCGGGCCATTAGGTCCTGAAAAAGTTCAGGAAATCGAAGATATTATCCCGGAGAAAAGTTCTGTGAATTTAGAGAGTATTGACCTGAAAACCGCTCAGGAAAAAGGATTAGTTGAAATTACACCTTTGGAAGACATGTATGTAAAACATGTAGAAGCTAATTTTGATTTGGCGGCTATTAAAAATTCAGGACTTAAATTTGCGTATGATAGTATGTATGGTGCTGGACAACGTGTGATGTACCGTTTATTTCCGGAGATCGTGCATTTACATAACGACCATAATCCCGGATTTAAAGGACAAGCGCCTGAACCCATTCATAAAAATTTAACGGAATTCTCCAATTTAATTAAATCGAGAGGTGATATTGATTGTGGTTTGGTAACAGATGGAGACGCTGACAGAATAGGACTTTATGATCATAAAGGAGATTTTGTGGATTCGCACCATATCATTTTATTACTGATCCATTACCTGAAAAAATACAAAGGTATGGATGGCAAAGTGGCAACAGCATTTAGCTCTACCGTTAAAATTAAGAACATGTGCGACCACTACAACTTACCATTGGATGTTGTAAAAATTGGGTTTAAATATATCTGTAACATTATGATTACGGAAGATGTGTTGGTTGGTGGTGAAGAAAGCGGCGGTATTGCTATAAAAGGCCATATTCCTGAGCGCGATGGTATCTGGATGGGATTGGTGTTATGGGAATTCATGGCTAAAACAGGAAAAAGTTTACAGGAATTGATTCAGGAAGTATACAACATTACCGGAACTTTTTCGTTTGAGCGTAACGATTTAACCATAACGGAAGAATTAAAGAACAAAATCATAGCCAATTGTAAAAACAATACTTATAAAGAGTTTGGCAAATACAAAGTTCAACGCCTGGATGATTTGGATGGCTTCAAATTCTTCTTTGATGATAACACCTGGACGATGATCCGTGCATCGGGTACAGAGCCCGTATTGCGTACTTATGCTGAAGCTGCTACCAAAGAAAAGGCATTTGACATATTAGCAGACGTAAAAAAAGTGTTATTGAACTAATTATCCTTTTCTTACATAAAAGTATTATTATACAATAATGTAGGTTTTATTTTAGTCATTTTTTATAGTTCTTGGAAGTATTCCGCCAGCTGGTGGATTTGGCGCCCCGATAGCTATCGGGGCGCTTTTTTATTTGTCCTATGAGCAAACAAAAAGAGCTCAAACAATGCCTCTTTCCCTTACGCAATCACCTGTCTTTTTATGGTTATTTCACTCTTACTATTTATATAAATCAGAAACGTGTTTTCTTTTGATTTTCGACATGATCCATTTGTCATAATTATCGATCAGACTATTGGCACTTACTTTTTTAACCGCATTGGATTCACTAATCTCCTGAGCAATTTCCTGAAACAAAGCTAATTCCTCTTTAACTCCCATCTGTTTAGCCCCGGTTATTTTGGTAAAGGTTTTGAGGATTTTTTCTTCCAGAGGAATTAATATATTATGGCTAGCATTATGCTTTAATATCTGACGGGACAAGGAAAGCACCAACGAATAATTCTTTAATTCAAAATGCACAATGGCATTTAATACTTCCACCCTCATATATACCTGCGGACGTGCCTCCATTTTAAAATCATTGATAATACGATTAATGTATTTTAATGCTTTATTGAATTCTCCCAGATAGATCAGCGTAATGGCCTGAAGGTAATAGAAATAGATCATGTGGTAGGGCTCAATATCCAGCTTATATTTAACTATCTCTTTCTCTATATCCTTCGTTTTGGAAAGTGCATTTTGAAAATCATTATTTATTAAATAGTACTCAAGCTCATGCGTATTGGTATGAACAAAGACCCGTTGAGTAATAATGTCTTTTCTGATAGAGACTTTTTTGCTGAACTCCTGTAGCGT
>JACQAK010000174.1 GCA_016194985.1 Bacteroidota bacterium | reverse complement strand
GCAAAACCCTATCTTTACTGGCGAGGGCATAAGCAGGCACTAATTCTAATCCTATTTTTTTATCCAATAAAAGGCGTTTCCTTATTTTATTTTCTTTGTTATCATGGATTGTACGGTAATTTATTTTTGGCGCGTGTTTTTGCTGTGCGGAAGCATAGCTCTTTTGAAGACTATTGCTCTGCAAAATTTTTAATTCAAAAAAAACATATAACCGATTAAAAATTTAAGTCTTCAAATGTGCTAATTAATTCAGATGCAAAAACCGTGACAAAAATATTAATGAGTTGTGTGTGCCTAAAGAATCATAGCAAACTTTAAATGTAAAATAACATTGACTTAAAGCTTGCTATGATTCTTTAGAGGTTTGGCGTGAATAAAAGACAAATGGAGGTATCATAAATCAGATTACCTTTATTTGTCTTTTGTTCATTTAGTAGGATGTTTTTTGGCGTATGTTTTTGATGTGAGCTAGTTTAGCTTTTTTAAAAGTTGGTTGCTTTGCAAAAGATTTAAAATATGTATTTTTTTATATATTTTAAATCTTAAACTTTCAAATAGGCTAATGTGTAGGATTCAAAAACTATGACAAAAAACATTTGAGTGTGTCGTAACATTCAATCCATTAACAAGTTTCCTAATTGCCCCGATTTGATATTATTTCTTAAAAGCAGCTTGAAGTAATACATAAGCGCAGACATACTAATTTATTGTTTTCAACAATCAAATATGCCTGTGCTTGATTTATTATTTTCGTATTAATCAAAAAAGTAGGAATCATGAACCCAATAAAATTTTTTCTTTACGTCCGAAAATCTTCTGAATTAGAGGAAAGACAGGCAATGTCGATAGAAGCCCAATTAGAAGAAGTAGCGGAATATGCTCGACGAGAAAAAATTAATATTGTAGAAAAATTTATTGAAAGCAAAAGTGCTAAGCAACCAGGGCGTAAAGAATTTAACCGCATGATTGAAAAAATTTACGCATGCAAAGAACCAATAGGGGTCATATCATGGCATCCTGACCGTTTAGCGCGTAATAGTTTAGATGGCGGGCAAATTGTTTACTTGATTGATATTCAAAAAATTTGCACACTAAAGTTTCCTACTTTTTGGTTTGAGCCAACACCGCAAGGTTTGTATATGCTTCAAGTTGCTTTTGGTCAAAGTAAATATTATTCAGACAATCTTTCAGAAAATGTAAAAAGGGGCAATCGTCAAAAAATTAGGCGAGGTGAATATTCTGGTCCAGCTCCAGTAGGATACATCAATAACTTTAAAACTAGAAACATTGAGCCTGACCCTATCAAGGCAAGAATTGTTGAACAGTTTTTTAAAGAGTATTCTACAGGAAAACTAAATCTTCACTCCGCAGCCGAGCGTCTAAATTTTTTAGGCATTATGAGTGGTAACGGAACGCAATATACGCCGACAATGGTTCAAAGGATGTTAACGAACGTGACTTACATTGGAGTTTTAAAGCGTAATGGAGAGTGTTACCCAAGTAGTTTTGAGTCTATTGTTGAGAAGAGTACTTTTGATATGGTACAAGAGAGATTAAAAGATCGTTCTATGCCTAGAAAGACGAAAAAACTACATGATTTCGCTTTTAGGGGTTTACTTTCCTGTGGTGAATGTGGGTGCTCTATAACAGCTCAATTTGCAACGGGGAGGCATGGTGGAGTTTACCGTTATTACAGATGTTCTAAAAAGAAAGGTAAATGTAATCAAAGCTATCTATTAGAAAGCAAAGTTGCTGACCAACTAAAAGGTTATTTCGGAAAAATAGCCATATCAGATGATTGGGCAGAAAAAATGCTAACGCAAATTGAACAATGGGTAAATGAAGATAGGAAAGATACGGCTGCCACTTCCCATAAATTAGAATTACAGACTAAAGCGGTTGAGGAGAAATTAAACAAATTGGTTAGTGCTTATTTGGATGGAGATGTCGATAAGGAAATTTACTTAAACCGTAAAGAGGATTTAGTAAAGACCAAGACCGATTTGTTTAATTCTAAGTCTGATTCTGGGAAAAGACCTAATTGGGTCGAACCCCTAAAAGATTGGGTTAAAACCATTCATAATGCAGGGAAACTTGTCGATTCATCGGCTGATTTATTTGAAATAAAATCAATGTCAGAAAAAATCGGAACGAAACGCCTTTTATTGGATAAAAAAATAGGATTAGAATTAGTGCCTGCTTATGCCCTCGCCAGTAAAGATAGGGTTTTGCAATTAAAGAGAACAAAAAGCCCCGCTAAAGCGGGGCAATTAAAAAGCGGGAAAAATAATATACATCTCGCTTGGCGGTGAAGGAGGGATTCGAACCCTCGGTACGGTTACCCGTACGCATGTTTAGCAAACATGTCCTTTCGGCCTCTCAGGCACCTCACCTACTCTTTATAAATAAGAGTGGCAAATGTATATATTTTTTTAGATTATTAAAACTTAATCTAAAAATATTTTTATCTGAATGGATTTCGTATTTTTAATTCCATGAAGTCTCATATATACCTGTTTGCTATTTTAATTTCGTTATGCGGCATCTCTTGCAAGAAAACGCAAAACAATACTCTGGTTGTTCATTTGTTAAGTGAACCGGATGATATGCATCCCACCAATGGAGCGTCGGCTGTAAGAGCCGAAATAAATCTTTATACCAATTTGAGCTTATTACGGGTAAACTATAAAACCGGAGAATTGCTTCCTTGCCTGGTAAAAGCCCTACCTGTAGTATCTTCCGATGCTTTAAGCTATAGCTATGAAATAAAAGACAATATCACCTGGGACGATCAAAGCCCCATTACCGCCAATGATGTGGCCTTTACAACCAAAGCCAGCAAATGTCTGTATACCAATAATCCCGGGCTTAAACCTTATTGGGATAATATTAAAGATGTGGTGGTGGATCCCGCTAATAACAAAAAATTTACCGTAGTCATGAAACGGCCCTACATCCTTAATACCTGGTTTTGGACAGATTTTCCAATAATTCAGGAAGGATTCTACGATAAACAACAAACACTGGCCAAATACAGCTGTGCTCAGCTAAGTGACTCTATATTCTTAAAATTAAAAAACGACATCAAACAATGGTCGGATGAATTTAACAACCCAAAATACTCTACCAACCCTCTGTTTATGAGTGGTGCAGGGCCTTATAAAATCACCAAATGGGATAAAGGTGTGAGCATTACCTTAGAAAAAAAACAAAACCATTGGTCGGCCAACTGTCAGGAAAACTGGTATTGCCAGGCCAATCCTGATAAAATTATTTTTAAGTTGAATAACAACAATGCATCGGCTATGCTGGAACTAAAAAACGGATTAATTGATGTATCAACCATGATCGATTATGCCTCTTTTACCGAACTGAATAAAGACGAAGTCTTCAAGAAACATTATACCCTGCAACTTGGTGACACCTATAACTACACGTATGTAGCCATGAATATGAAGCCCGATGGCAAGACTCACAAAAAATTGTTTACCGATGTTGCCGTGCGAAAAGCCATGGCCATGCTAACCCCTTACGAACAGATCAACAAAACCCTTTACGAAAACCATAACAAACGTGTGATCGGGCCTATTAATCCTAACAAGATTGATTTCAATACGGATCTGATAGCCGTGCAATATAACGTTGAAAAAGCAAAAGAGTTGCTAAAACAAGCCGGATGGGCCGATACAGATAACGATCAGGTATTGGATAAAATGATTGACGGAGAAAAAGTAAAATTTGAGTTAAACATCATCTTTATTTCAGGCTCCAAAGTATGGGAGGATCTGGCCAAACAATTAGCCGAAAGCATGGCTAAAGCCAATATTTATGCGATGCTTAATCCTTTGGATTATAACGGATTTTTTGGTGCCGTTACCAGCCATCAGTTCGATATGAGTATTGGTGCCTGGCAAAGCAGCGCACCACCCGAAGACTTTTCGCAATTATGGCATTCTGCCTCATGGGCCAATAATGGCTTAAATTTTACGGGTTTTGGCACCTCTCAGTCGGATGCCTTAATTGATAGCATTAATACCTGTATGAATGAGCCTAAACGAATAGCCCTTTCGAAACGCTTTCAAAAAATGGTGTATGATGAACAACCCTATATTTTTATGTTCACTCAAACACGCCGTGTGATCGTAAATAAACGTTGGGACAATCTGGAAGTATACACCGAGTATCCCGGCGTATTATTAAATACCCTAAAGCTTAAAGAATAATACATGTGGCGCTATGTATTAAAACGATTGCTGTGGTTCATCCCAACCTTACTGGCGGTAACAGTGATTGGTTTTATGTTATTAGCCAACGCCCCCGGAGATCCTGTCAATAATCTGGTCATGTCTTCCGGTTCGGGAGGAAGCCTGAAAACCGCCGAAGATATTGAGGTACAAAAAACATTCTGGCGCCACAAACTGGGATTAGATCTACCGGTTTTTTATTTTTCGATCGGAAAATTATCAGAGCCTGACACGCTCTACAAAATAACCGATCAGGAACAATTACAACGTATTAAAGCAAATGTAAAGATCCATGGCGGATACAAAAACTACATCCCAAAATTTAACTGGTACGGCATTCATAACCAATACCATCGCTGGCTATTTGGCGGCACCAACACCCAAGGCATTATTCGTGGCGATTTCGGATTATCCATTTCCAAAAAAGAACCTGTGATGATGATCTTAAAAGATAAACTCATATGGTCTTTATTTTTTTCTATACTCTCTATCATCCTGGCTTATATCATCAGTATTCCCATTGGTATAAAACTGGCACAACAACCCGAAAGCCGCGTCAGTAAAGTTACACAAACCCTACTATTCCTATTATATTCCATGCCCTCTTTTTTTGTAGGCGTATTATTACTGATGCTCTTTGCCAATCCCGATGTCATTTCCATGTTTCCCCCGTCCGGTATCAAACCCATAGAAGGCTATGATAACAATGCCTCCCTTCTTTCTAAATTTTCGGCATCATTACCATATATCATCTTACCACTCATTTGTTACACTTACTCTTCCCTGGCCTTTATTTCCAGATTAACCGCTACTTCTATCGGTCAGCAATTACAACAGGATTATATCAAAACCGCCACAGCCAAAGGCTTATCGCAGAAACGAATTCTCTGGAAACACGCCCTAAAAAACAGTGCATTGCCCTTAATCACCGTTTTCACATCTGTCTTTCCAACCATCATTGGTGGTTCTGTGATCATTGAAAGTATTTTTACCATTCCCGGTATGGGTCTCGAAACTGTTAAAGCCATTATATCTCAGGATTATCCTGTAGTGATTGCCGTTATTACTCTATCATCTGTTCTCACCATCTTTAGTTATGTATTAGCCGATATCGTATACGCATGGATTGATCCAAGAATCAGACCAAGTAATGAAATGCAAAATAAATTTTAAATGTTAGTTTTTAAATATTGAACTTCAAACAAACATACATCGCTATTCAATCCACGCTCTCCCATAACAGAGTATTAAAGCGATGTGTACGTGTGTTTTTTATATTTGTAACGATTGCCCTACTAGCACCCTTTATCGCCAACGACAAACCATTGATCTGCAAATATAAGGGACACTGGCTGTTTCCGGCTTTTTCATTAAGGCATTACTCCACAATTGATGGAACCGTAATCAATTACAATATGGGCAAAGACTGGAAAATACTGAACACGGAGGTCTGTGTTTTTCCACCCTGCTCCTGGTCGCCCAACACCATTGATGCTGAAAATGCCCCACGTAAAAGTCCATTTGATGCACAAGTTATAACCTATACTAATCAGCAAACCGTTAGTATTCCTCTGCAATTCAGACACTGGCTGGGTACTACACAAAATGGAAATGATGTATTATCCTGTCTTATTCATGGCACTCAGGTATCCTTAAGCGTCGGTATTTTTAGCATGCTCATTGCAGCCTTATTAGGCATCAGTATCGGAGCCTGTGCCGGCTACTTTCAAAACCATACACTGCGCATCAGTTATAGCCAGGTTATTGGCTTGATGCTGGCCTTGTTTCTCAGTTATTTTTACGGCATCGTGGTAAGAGCCGATACCTTAGCCAACGCCATGAGTGCAGGAGGATTGTATTTAGTGGTGCAGGTATTATTTACCCTCTATTTATTCGTTCAAAATAGCATCGTGTTATTGTTCGTCGGCAAATGGATCGATTCCAAACTTGGCCTCTCTCCTGCCTTGTATTTCCCTTTAGATTCAGTGGTTATGAGAGTTATCGAAATTTTAAATTCGATTCCTGGTTTGTTATTAATCATTGCCCTATCGGCCATTGCCAAACCCTCATTTGGTTTATTGATCTTAATTATAGGTTTTTTAAGCTGGACAAGTATTGCCCGTTTAACCCGCGCCGAATATCTGAAAACCAAGCAACTGGATTATGTAACTTCCTGCAAAGCCATTGGCATGAGTCATTACCGTATTATCATTCGGCATATTTTACCAAATGTATTGCCGCTGATACTGGTGCAGATCATATTTGGTTTAGCGGGTGCTGTATTGATTGAAGCCTCTTTATCTTTTATTGGCGTGGGTGTTCCATTAAATACTATTACCTGGGGAAGTTTATTAAACGAAGCCAGAGATCATTTCTCAGCCTGGTGGTTGGTGGTGTTTCCCGGACTTTGTGTGTTTACGCTTATTTATATTTATAATAAGATAGCCACAGAAATTTCCAGGCAATAGAACGCAGATGACACAGATTACTTATGATTAAAATGATTTTTTTGTAGACGTATAAACCGATTATTATCTGTGTAAATCTGCTAAATCAGTGCTATCCGCGTTCCATTTTTAAACTACTGAACAACCACTTTCTTAGTAACAGATCTCATTGATCGATCATCCTTGCTTTGTAATTGAATAAAATAAATTCCTTTACTAAAAGCAGACACATCTATCTGAGAAATTTTGTTGAACGTGGTTGTTTCATACACCACCTTACCTAATACATCATAACATCTTATCTGTATTTCCGCATAGGTATTATCTTTTATGGCAATAGTTATTTTATCAGAAGCGGGATTAGGATAAACAGCGATGTTTTCTTCTTTAAATAATTCTTCAATCCCCACTCCATTTACATTGGTTGAATTAAAAAAGGCCAGGCCCCCGGCATAGTTTCCTAAAAACAAATCCCGTTTGCCGTCATTGGTAATATCTTCATAAAACGGCGCACAACGAGGCCCTTCATTGATATGAAACAAGGTTGTATCTACTCTGTTAAAGGAGCCTGTTAAATTACCATCAATGTTATTGTATAAATAAATATTTCCCATTTCGCTACCTACCAACAATCGGGTTACTCCCGCATCTCTATACATATAAGGTATACTAAACCCTGTTGACCATCCCGACTGCCTTACATCCACTCCTCCAAAAAAAGCGGTTTGAGTAGTAAACGAAGGTGCCGAAGGAGTACCTATATTTTTTCGAAAATCGAGTTTACCGTTTTGAGAACCTACCACTAAATCCAATGTGCCATTATTATCCACGTCAAATAATTGCGGATAAGCAAAGGTTCCCACATCAATATTCTGATATTTACCTACATGATTACTAAATACAGCGGCATTACCAAAACCGGCGGTGTTTTCAAAATAGTGTAACTCTCCGTTCATGTCTCCAATAATCAGGTCCTGATCTCCATCGTTATCCAAATCGCCAAAGGTGGGAGCCATCGAAAAAATATTATAGCTTGATAAAGATTGGTAATCTCGGGTTACTAATGAGAAAGACGGGGACGCTGCTGAACCTATATTTTTATAATATGCCAGTTTGGATTTATTGGTATTAACCGTGTAGTATCCTAAATTACCAACAATCAGATCTTTTTTACCGTCGCCGTTGGCATCAAACAAAACGGGATAGGCGCCTTCGCCAAACTCCATCATATCTTCCTGCAAAAAGTTTTTTTTCTGAAACACAAAATTAACGGTAGCTGTGCTCGATGCATTTTTATAATACCACACGCTTTGATAATTTTCAGCTCCCGAAATAGCATTAGGGCTGGCGATCAGATCTTTTTGCCCATCGTTATCCACATCCAAATGAAAGGTACAGGGAAAGGAATTTAACCGAATAACATTGGTACTCGATCTTACCGGATAATTAGGAAACATGATGGTGGTATCTCCTATATGTGCATTTGTCGAACTTCCCTCGTTTTCTACAAAAAACACATTACTGCAGGAAATATCTCCCATTACCAGTTCCTGATCTCCGTCACCGTCTCTGTCCAAACACATAATACAGGAACCGGAGTGCAATACTTTACGAACGCTGTCTGTTGTTAAAGCCTGGTATTTTTTCATAAACGGACATACATTCAAATCCACCTGACAATTATTTTCGTTGATATCGCCCCAGCAATCATCTACCATGTCAAACACCAAACTATCAGCATGCCCGTATAATTCCATGCTCATGTTTTTATGGTACTCAATGCGGGTGCCAAAAACAGAATAACTCAACACATCCAGATCGCCATCCTGATCAATATCGCCAATGCCCGGCAACGCTACCGAATTGCAATATAAATTGGATACATTGGGCGTTCCGGTCGGATTATAATCGCTGGTTAATGAATGACTTGCCAATGCAAAACTTAAAGCAGAGCCTACACTGGTATTTCTGAATACTTTAATGCCACCGGTGGTGTAAGTAAAAAGGTCGGCCTTTCCATCATTATTATAATCAAAAAAAAGAGCCCAATCATTTACCGCAGGAAATTGTTGCTGGTAGGTATAAGAATGAAGGTATCGGCTAACGCCCGGAGATCCAACATTTAAATAAGCCCTTAATCGCCCTCCGGAACCTCCTATTTTATCGTACCCAACAATATCATTCTTTCCATCGGCATTTAAATCAATCGACGTAAAGGAGCTAAAGTTAATTCCACCGGCCCAGGGCATCAATAATTTGGTATTTGACTCATAAACCGGAATAGTATCTCGGTAAACAGTGGTTTGGGCATAAAAAGAATGCGCCAGAACCAGAAACAGGGCTAAAATTTTAATACGAGTCATACCAGTAACAAAAATACGAATTAAAACTCATAAAATTGCTAACTACTTAATTTTCAGCATCAAATTAATTTGCATTATATAGGTGATAAAACTATATTTGCACCCTTAATTTATTTAGAAATAATACCGATTTATGCAAAACAAAGGTGCCATTAAAATTTTCGCTATACTTTTAGCGCTTGCCTGTATTTTTTACTTATCATTTACATGGGTAACCCGTGGGGTTGAATCTGATGCCAAGGAATATGCTGAAGGAATTTCAAGCTCTGCCATTGTGCAATCTACAGCTAAAAAATACGCTAACGGAGACGCTACCAAAGAGTTATTTTATGTAGATTCTTTAAAAGAAAAGTTAGTAGACAGATACCTGGATTCAGTTAAAACCCAACCGGTTTATGACTTGTTAGTAGCAAGCTACACTTACGAAGATTGTAAAAAACGTGAGATCAACTTAGGTTTGGATTTACGCGGTGGTATGAACGTAACCTTAGAAATTTCGGTAGCGGATATCGTTAAGAACTTATCAAACAATAACCCTGATCCGGCTTTTAACCAGGCCATTAAAGAAGCTCAGGCAAATATGGGTGTTGGGAACAACGATCCATTCTTAACCTTATTTGCTAAAAAATATAAAGCCATTGCTCCTAACGGACAATTAGCTCCATTATTCCAAACGATTGAATTAAAAGGTAAAATAGCTTACAATGCTACTAACGATGAAGTTATTTCATTTTTAGGAACTAAAGTGGAAGAGTCAATCTCTAACTCCGAAAAAACATTCCGTTCCCGTATCGACCGTTTTGGGGTAGCTCAACCAAACATTCAGAAATTAGGAAACAGCGGACGTATCCTGGTTGAATTACCTGGTGTAAAAGACAAAGAACGTGTTCGTGAATTATTACAGGGAACTGCTAACCTGGAGTTTTGGGAAACTTACGACAATACTGAATTAGGAAATTTATTAATTGGTGCCAACGAGAAATTATCAAAAGCATTATACCCTAATTTTGATGTTAAAAAAGATACTGCTAAAACAGCTAACGATACTACAAAAGTAGCTTCTGCAACCCCTGCTAAAAAGGATACCGCTAAAGCGGCTGTTGATACAACCAACGTAGCTGCCGTTAAAACATCTACTACTGTTCCAACAGGTTTAGATACATTTAACATGCGTTTCCCTTTAATTTATGTTGGAAATGTGCCTAGTCCGTTAAAAGCAAACGTATCGTTTAATCAACAAACTAACCAACCGGAGCAATTTTTACCGGGACCGGTTATTGCCCGTGCATACAGTAAAGAAGATACTGCTAAAGCAAATGCATTATTAAAAAATCCTGTATTAAAATCTTATTTACCTAACAAACTTAAATTTATGTGGGGTGCCAAACCTGAAGAAGTGAAAAACGAATCAGGTGAGGTTATTGGCGTTTACTATGAATTATATGCTATCAAAGTAACTGACAGAAGCGGTAAAGCAGCGATGTTTGGTGATATCATTACGGATGCGCGTCCTGATTTTGATGCTCAAAGCGGTGGTCACCCATACATTAGTATGACCATGACCGGTGAAGCAGCTACCAAATGGGCTAAATTAACCAAAGACAATTCGCCTCAGGGAGATAAAAAAGGTCGTTCTATTGCTGTTGTAATGGATAACATGGTGTATTCAGCTCCAACCGTTAATGGTGAAATCAAAGGTGGTAAATCACAGATCACAGGTAACTTTACAGTTGAAGAAGCTAACACTTTAGCCGCTGTATTAAGTGCCGGTAAATTACCTGCCCCTGCCCGTATTGTGGAAGAAAGCGTAGTTGGTCCTACTTTAGGTCAGGAAGCCATTGATTCAGGTTTAATGTCAACAGTGATTGCCTTAATCGTAATTCTTGTATTTATGTACATGTATTATAATAAGGCCGGTATGGTTGCCAACATTGCATTAATAGCCAACGTATTCTTTATCATGGGTATTCTTGCATCCATGAATGCTGTATTAACTTTACCTGGTATTGCGGGTATCGTACTCACCATCGGTTTAGCGGTGGATGCCAACATCTTGATCTTTGAGCGTATCCGTGAGGAATTAGCTCATGGAAAAAACTCGGCTCATGCTATTAAAGAAGGGTTCAAACATGCGATGAGTTCTATTATTGACTCTAACGTTACTTTAGCCATCTTAGCGATCATCTTAATGGTATTTGGTTCAGGTCCTGTTCAGGGCTTCGCCACTACCTTATTAATCGGTATCGGCGCTTCTTTATTCTCAGCGATTTTAATCACCCGTGTTATTTTCGAATGGATGTTAGCTCGTAAAATGGAAATTCCATTTGATAACAATGCTACCAGAAATGCATTCAAAAATGTGGCCTTTAACTTCGTAGGTCGTCGTAAAGTATATTATGCAATATCTTCCATTATTATTGTGTTAGGTGTAGTTATGTATTTTGCCCATGGTGGTTTAAAATTAGGTGTTGACTTTAAAGGTGGTCGTACATATCAGGTTCGTTTCGAAAAAGAAATGAATACCGAAGATGTAAAAGGTGCTTTAAGAAATGTATTTAAAGATGCTTCTTTGGAAGTAAAAACTGTTGGTAGCTCAAACCAAATGAAAGTTACAACATCATACCGTGTATCCGACAACTCTCCTACTGTTGATACAGAAGTTGAAAATGCATTAAATGATGGTTTAAATACATTAAAAGTTAAACATGAGTTAGTGAGCCAACAAAAAGTAGGTCCTACTATTGCTACCGATATTTTATACGGTGCATATGCTGCTATCTTATTCTCTTGCCTGGTAATGTTTATCTACATCGTTGTTCGATT
>JACQAK010000173.1 GCA_016194985.1 Bacteroidota bacterium | reverse complement strand
CTTTAATGCATTGAACTGCCCAATGATATAACGCTTTTGATTATCACTTAGCATATTTAAATCATTGGCACGATAAAGGATCGCCTGCATGGAAACTTTCCATTTCCTTTTTAAACGAGCGAGTAAGTCCAGGTTAATTGTTTCTTTAAAATCGATTCGAATTTCTTTTTCAGGCATTAAAAATTCGGCTGCAAACAAGTTCGCTTCATGTCCAACTTCTTCTGTTGAGAGTAAAGCTTGTCGTGTATGCATTATTATATGCCCTAATTCATGTGCAAGTGTAAAGCGCAAACGATCACCTAATAAAGCCTTGTTGTAAAAAACAACGGGATATTTATTTGAAATAAAAATGCTTCGACTATCCACACGATCCGTTTTAAAATCAACGGCAAGCGTCATGATCCCTTGCGATTCCAAAAGGTCTATTATGTTTACTACTTCTCCTTTGGGCATAATCCAAGTTTTACGAAGCTTTTGTGCAACGTTTGCCGGGGTTCCATTTTCTGAAACAGGAAGCAGCGGAATTTCCTTTGTCTCCAGTTTCATAGCTTCGAACAGTCGTTGTAGATTCAGACGATAAATATTAAGGTTAGCATCTATGTATGATAAAACCTTTGCGGGTACCTTATCACGTCTGCGATATAATGCTGGTGGAAGCACCTCTTCATTTTGCATAAAAAAATGTTCAGGAAACTTTAAGGCTTCAATGAGCTTTATCAATACATCATCACTAAAGCCCATTTCATCCTGCTCAAAACGGCTAATATTGGAACGGTTAATTCCTGCAAGATCAGCCAGTTCGAGTTGCGTTAAACCACGAGCCTCACGTGCAAGCATCAGCATTTTTGGATTTATTTTTTGCTCAGTTACCATCTCTTTTTTAAAAATCATTTCCGAAATCAAAAGTATCACTATTCTGCATATATCAAAAATAATGTGCGTAAAATAGTTATTAAAAAAGTGTATTGTATTGATTCTGAATGTGAAAACTTTTTTGAGTTCAAGAAACACTTTACTTGAAAGAAAAAATGTAGATTTGATATAGAAAATATATTTAAATGATATTTTTTAATATTAGAAATATTATAAAAACAATATAATTAAATCATAGATGTCTGATAATTCAACAAAAAAATCGGATTGGAAGCGCAAATACCGCTTATTTAAACAGCAAGAAGATCGTCAGGAGTTTGAAGGATGGGAGGTTGACGATTTCATAAAACACATTTTTGAGCTGAGACAGGAGGTTACCGAGCTTCAGGATCAGTTAGACAATATAAAAATACTACCTAAACAAGAAGGCGAGCCTGAACAACAAGAAAGGAGATTAAAAACCGAAGATTTCAAGCAAGATTGGCCATACTCCACCAAATTTGTATTCCTGCTTACTATGGAAGACAAACCACTTACAAGCAGAGAAATTCACGATCACCTTTTAAAACTCGATAAACAATATCAGTTTTATACTGATCCTAAAGCAACACTCTCAGTTTATTTGCGTGCGGTTGTAAAATCAGGTAGGATAAACTCTGTTAAGTTACCCGGCATTAAAGAGAAGTTGTTTGCTATGCCGGAATGGGTAGACAGAGAGGGGCAAATTAAAATTGATTATAGGCGACTTTTACAGCCATTTAAATTTTAAGACTTTTAACAAAAAAATAGAGATTATGGAGTTTATTAAATGTTTCACTAACAATAATTTGTATATTTGTACGCTATAGGTTTTGAATTGAAAAAAGTATTACTCATATCATTCGCATTTTTTTACTTGATGCTTGCATCAGGAGTGCATTTGAGCATGCATTATTGTGGGAATAAATTAAAGGATATTTCTTTCTTTAATTCCGGAGATGAAGATGGGTGTTGCGGAACAAAAAAGAAGAGTAAAGGATGTTGTAATGAAACAACCGCATTTATAAAAGTAAAGGACAATCATTTTGCTGGAAACAATTTAAAAATTTTTAAAAACCCTGTAAGTTTAGTCCCAACAGTTTTCTTTAATCAACTATTCGAAATTCGGGATATCAACATCTGTTATTCAGATTTAAATTATCACGCCCCTCCCGTCTTATACGACAATCCTTTATACCTCCAACACAGGGTATTAATCATTTGATTTTTATTTAGCGCTTGTTTCCCGGCCACATTGTGGTGCGGGCGTTTCTCTTTGTACCTAATCGTACCCAACAACTATTTTATTTAATCTAAAACCACAATAAAAATGAAAAAGACAATCAACTCAATCATCTTGGCGATGCTTATTTCTGCATCAACCATCGCTCAAATCCCCAACGCAGGATTTGAAACATTCACCAACATGGGTTCTTACGACATTCCTAACGGTTGGGGAACCATGAATAACGCTACGGCCACCTCCAGCGTTTTTACGGCTACTAAGGGAACTCCAGGTAGCCCAGGAGCATCTTATTTAAAATTGACTTCTAAAACAGTTAGCACAACAGTGGTTAATGGAATCGCTGTAAGTGGTGTTTTGGACTCAATGACAATGACACCAAAATCGGGATTTGCCATGAGTACAAGACCTGCAAATCTTACTGGGAAATGGCAGCATATGATTTATGGAAGTAGTCAAGGCTCTATTCAGGTAATTCTTACTCGTTGGGATACTGGAATGATGATGCAAATGCCTGTTGCCTCCGGAAGCGTAACATTATCTGGTATGGCGATGAGTTGGGCCAATTTTACAATTCCTTTAACTTATGTGGATGGTAATAATCCAGACACTTGTATTATAATAATGAAAGCGAGTGGAAGTGCGCCAACAAACAACGATTATTTATGGGTCGATAATTTAGCTTTTAGCGGATCTGTTACAGGAATTGAAAATCATGAATCATTTGTTAGTGAAATGGTGGTTTATCCAAATCCTTCTTCTGAAGTTGTGAATTTTAAATTCAACATTAAATCTGCGCAACAAATCAATATTGAAATAACTGATATCAACGGGAAAGTAATTCGCTCGAACAATTTTGGTAAAATGCAAGGAGAGTCTACACAGAGCGTTAACATTTCCGGTATTGCGAAAGGGACTTACTTCGTGAAAATAAACGGAGAGCAAGCTACTGAGACAAGAAAATTAGTAATTGAATAAAACAAAAGGTCATGAAAAACCTATTAAATATTTGCTTTGGGCTGCTCTGCATTAATGCAGCAGCCCAAACCACACAGCTTGCGATTCCCGACACATTAATAGGGCCAACTTATACTTTGAATATGCACAAGGATAGTGTGCAGTTCTTTACAGGAAATAAATCGCATACCTATGCCTTTAATACCAATAAGTATTTAGGGCCAACGTTAATTTTTAATAAAGGAAGTAATGTCAATATTACGGTAAACAATCAAATTGGAGATACAACAACAGTTCACTGGCATGGGATTCATCTCCCCTCAAAATGGGATGGTGGGCCACACACTCCAATATTACCAAGTGCAAGTTGGAATCCAACATTTACTGTAATGGATAATGCAGCAACGTATTGGTATCACCCACACTTGCATATGAAAACTGCTGAGCAAGCAATAAAAGGTGCTGCCGGGTTAATTATTGTGCGTGATCCAATTGAAGCAGCTTTGACCTTACCAAGAAAATATGGTATAGATGATTTTCCTTTGATCATTCAATCACAGCAGTATGATTCAATGAATCAGGCAATGCCTTTGGGTATGGAGGATAGTACCATTTTAGTAAATGGTGCAAGAGCAAATTATGGTTATACCGTTTATGCAAACTGTCCTGCACAAGTGGTTCGTATGCGTATTTTAAATGCTTCAGGTGAACGAGCTTTTAATTTTGGATTTACTGCAAACAAACAATTTAAAATCATCGCAAGTGATGGTGGTCTACTAAATGCGCCCGTTAACACAACACGCATTCGTTTAGCCCCCGGTGAAAGAGCAGAGATTCTTCTTGATTTAACAGGTATGAATGGACAAACGATTCATCTGATGAGTTACGCATCTGAATTGCCAATGGGAATACAAGGTGGCCCAACTATGCCAATGCCAAGTGGCCCGCCAATGGATAGTCCATTAAACGGTGTTGATTTTAATATTTTACAAATCAATGTTGTTCCTCAGACTGCAAGTCCGGTTACAACAATACCTGCAACCCTTACAACAAACACTCCATATTCAACAGGTTCTGCAAATATTACAAGGACGATACGTTTTACTGCTGACAGTATGATGGTAATGGATGGCCCCTTCTACTTTAACGACAGCACTTTTAACATGATGCGAATTGATTACGAAATTCCAATAAATAATATTGAGATATGGAAGTTGGTGAATGAAACAATGGTTGCTCACCCATTTCACATTCATGATGTGCAGTTTTATTTGTTTGATAGAAGTGGAAGCACACCGCCCGCAGAGGAGTTAGGAAGAAAGGATGTAGTTCTTGTTCCACCCGGTGACTCAGTAATGTTCATTACCAAGTTTGAGGATTATGCGGATACAATCGTTCCATTCATGTATCACTGTCACATATTAATGCATGAAGACGATGGTATGATGGGTCAGTTTGTTGTTAAGCCTAATATAACGAGTGTTAGCGAAATTGCTTTGAATAACTTAAATATTAAAATTTATCCAAACCCTGCAAAAGATATCTTGTTTTTAAACATTGAACAATTAGTCAACCCAAAACCTGTTGAAGTAAAAGCGTACAGCAGCATGGGGAAGCTGGTGTATCAAACTGCTATTAAAGATTCCAACACAATAATTGATATTGGTCAGTGGGCGAGCGGTTTATATGTTATAGAAATTCAACAAGAAGGAAGCAGAGCATTAAAAAAAGTAATCGTAGAATAATGAGGTTTTATTTGATTTATATATTGATGTTGGGTTTAAAAACCGTTGTTGGACAAATTCCGAATAACAGTTTTGAAACTTGGAATTCTATTAGCGGATATTCAACACCTGCCAATTGGGATAATTTAAATCAAATTACTTTTTCAAGTGGAATATATACTTGTTTAAAAGGGACTCCGGGAAATCCCGGTAGTAGTTATCTGATTTTAATATCTAAATCTATTCCGGGGCGTGGAGTTGCTCCCGGAATTGCAGTTTCAGGAAAATTGGACACAAGCACTTATAAACCACTATGCGGTTATCCTTTTACAAACAGACCTCAAAGTTTAAATTATAACATTCAATACATGCCCTATGATCCGTCTGATTCATCGAGTGTAAAAGTTTTATTAACGAAATGGGATACCATAACCTCGTCTCGTGATACGATTGCTTATGGAGCAAGTTATTACAATGCAATGGCGCACTCTTGGTTTTTGGGAAGTACATATTTGAATTATATAAGTGGTGATGCTCCTGATAGCGCATTAATAGTTTTATCATCAAGTTCAAGTAATCCCCAAAATGGAAGTTATATCTACTTGGACAACTTACAATTTAATGGGAATGTGATAGGAATTGAAGAACAAAGTATAAATCAATCCGATGTCGTTATTTATCCTAACCCGTCTTTTGAATCATTTGTCGCAGAAATAAAAACCAATGTAGATAAAGCAGAAATAAATATCAGTGATGTATTTGGAAAACAGATTTTTCAAACAACCTTCTCCAATGCTATAAAAATTAATACAATGGGTTGGACAAGGGGAACGTATTTCGTTAAAATTAATAGAGGCAATAAATCAAGTATTAACAAAAAAATAATAATCCAATGAAACTAAAAACAATGTTAGCTGCAAGTCTTTTGGTTGTGATCCTTGCATCATGCTCTAACAGAGCTGAATCTGAAAACAGCGTAACAACAACTAAAATTGTAGACGGCATAGCAACTTCAACTTTTAAAGTATGGGGAAACTGTGAAATGTGTAAAGAAACAATCGAAGGATCACTTAAAGTTGATGGAATTACAAAGGCCGACTGGAACAAAGACACCAAAATAATAACGGTATCGTATGATGATAAAAAAATATCACTCG
>JACQAK010000204.1 GCA_016194985.1 Bacteroidota bacterium | reverse complement strand
TTCAAGCATGGTGCCATCTCCCCCTAAGGAAATAACGAAATCAGCTTTTGCAATGAGTTCTTCCGAATTAGAAAATGTATGCAGAGCAAATGAGGTATGGGATGTGGAATTTAAAAAATCCAGATAAGGTTTAAAAACAATAACGTTGAAATGCTCTTGAGCAGATAAGGTTAATAAATGCTCTAAATAGTCAGGATAGTTATCTTTTGTATTTCTCGCGTATACAGCTATTGTCATGATTCAACGAATGTCTATATATTTAAGAAATGTAAAAATTCATCTAATTTGTTTTTCATGCCGCTTTCAAAATCACTGGTTTGAAACGAGGCTTTTACCACATAATTATAACGGTAAAATGTTTGAAGAATACGTGATAAATCTTCTTTATTGACCTTTAATGTTACTTCTACTTTTGTACTATCGGGCAAGGACGATACGTGAGCACTTAATATTTTGGCATCATTACCTTCAATGATACTGGCTATTTGTGTTAATGAATAATCCGCCTGATTCACTTCCAGAACAATCACACCTCCTAGGTTTTGAACCGAGGCCATCGAAGAAATATTTTGTAATAATCCCTTTAATGTTATACAGCCTTTATATAGCTCTTTGTCATCCAGCACCGCAATAAGGGTTAAGTTAAACGACATCATGAGCTTTAAAAGATCATACGTATGTTGGTAATTATGAATTATTGGTTTTAACAAAGGCGTTTTTAGTTCTTCTATTGTTTCTTCAGGATGATTGTAATCCATCAGGTCATGTTCAGAAACCAAGCCAATGAGTTCTCTATCTTTAACAACAGCTAAATGAGATACTTTAAATTGTTCCATCCAGTCTAAAGCCATTTCTACAGTATCTGTATGTTTTAGAGGAGGAATTTCGTCTGTTATTAAGTCGGCAACTAGCATAGGCAAAAATACAATTTTTATATAAAATAATGGTAATAAAGATATTGATTTGAAGCATATTATTCGTGAAATATTTACTCTAAAAACCGCTATATTTACACAAATTTTATGATGATTTCTTTTGATAATACAGAAAATGCTTTTAAAGCAAAATCTAATAGCGATTTAAATCGTTCTTATTGGTTGTTTAAAATGGTTGGCAATCCTGCATTGGTAAAATTTGGTGCCAAAACGGCTCCTATTGGACTCGCTATAGGATTTAAAGGTTTAATTAAAAACACCATATTTAAACAATTTGTAGGCGGCGAAACAATTAACGAATGCGATAAAACCATTGCAGAACTTGGAAAATACAACATCGGTACCATTTTAGACTACAGCGTTGAAGGAAAAGAGAGTGAAGCAGATTTTGATGCCTGTTGTAAAGAAACCATTGAAACTATTCATAAGGCTAAAAATGATCCGCATATCCCTTTCTGTGTATTCAAAGTAACGGGCTTGGCACGATTTGATTTGCTGGAAAAAGTTAGCTCCGGAACTGTTTTAACAGAAGCAGAAACAAGAGAATATGAACGGGTAAAACAGCGGGTTCATTCAATTTGTAAAGAATCTCATGCTGCCGCTCAGCCATTGTTTATTGATGCTGAAGAGAGCTGGATTCAACCTGCCATTGATGATTTGGCAGACGAAAATATGGCCTTGTTTAATAAAGAAAAAGCCATTGTTTACAATACATTTCAATTATACCGAAAAGACAGGTTGGATTTTCTGAAACAAACCATTGCGAAAGGAAAAACTAACGGTTTTCATGTTGGGGCTAAACTGGTACGAGGTGCTTATATGGAAAAAGAAAGAGCACGCGCTGTTGAAAAAAAATACCCGTCACCTATTCAGGATACAAAAGAAGATTCAGATAAGGACTATAATCTGGCATTGGAAGAATGCGTGAAGCATATTGAAATAATGGGTTTATGCGCAGGAACACATAACGAAAAGAGTAGTTTGTTTTTGGTAGAACTTCTTAATAAATATGCTATTCCTCATGCTGATAAACGTATTTTCTTCTCACAGTTATTGGGAATGAGCGATCATATCAGCTATAATTTAGCATTGGCCGGGTATAATGTAGCCAAGTACGTGCCTTATGGCCCTGTAAAGGAAGTATTACCATACCTTATCAGAAGAGCTCAGGAAAATACGTCTGTAAAAGGGCAAACGGGTAGGGAGCTCGGATTGATTATAAAAGAAAAACAAAGAAGACGAACATAGCTTCTTACAAAATAAAAAAGCCCTTACTAATCGTAAGGGCTTTTTTTTAATACTATTCTACAGGTTTGGGAGCCTCTTTGTTTTGATCTTTGAAAGCATCAAAGTCAAATGTTAAAGTAAATCGTAAAGTGTTTTGCAATGGATTACGCTGTGTAATCGGAATTAAATAGGCCATATCCAAACCAAATACATTGTATCTTAACCCAATACCGGCCGTAAAATATTTACGGTTACCTTTGGTTTTTGCTTCGCCAAAATAACCTGCTCTTACGGCAAATGTTTTAGCGTACCAGTATTCAAAACCAATACTGTAATTAATCTCTTTTAACTCTTCTTTATAGCCACCCGGTGCATCATTAAAGGATTGTAAAATACCCTTAGCAACCGGAACGTTAGGATTTTTTCCTGCGGCTATGATTTTTTCACCTGTTGCCGGATCAATAGCATCTTCTGCTGTTGGATTTCCTAAAGAATCTAATGCCTTTTGATAAACAGGTTGCGTTGGAACTAATAATTTATTGGCGTCTGCGTAAATACCAAAGGTATTTGTTTCATCAATATCAAATTTTAATCCGCCACCTAAACGAAGATTCATCGGGATAAAATCTTTCTTTACAGAATAGGATATTTTTTGACCGATATTACTGACAACCAATCCTAAACTCGCCGTTGCCTTTTTATCGTTTATTTTTAGTTTTTGAGATTGGTAATATAATCCAACATCTACAGCTACTGATGTTCCTGGTTTTGTAGCCTGGCCATTACTTAAAGTATAATTTCCGGTTAAGTTCGAACGGATATAACGAGCCGCTAATCCGGCAGAAAAAGTTTTAGATAATTTTTGAGAATAAGCTAAATCCAGTGCAAATTCATTTGGTCTGAATTGCCCCGTTGTGTTTCCAACAATATCGGTAAATGTAATATTACCTAAAGAAAAATAGCGTAAAGAGGCACCAATGGCTTGGGTTTTACTGATTTTTCCATATCCCGAAACATAGTATAAATAGATATCCGGAACTAACTGTTTAAGCCATGGTGTTACCGAAATAGCAGCGCCACCTTTTTTTTCAGCAAACGCCATTTTAGCAACGTTCCAGTGAATGCTATTACCATCGGCCGGTGTAGCAGCTCCTGCCTCTCCCATTCCTCCTTGTTTAGAGTCGGGAGCAATCATTAAAAAAGGAACAGCAGTTGTAATTGTATTGACTCTTCCACTTAATTCCTGTGTGGTTAAATTTGATGAACTCTTTGTTTGTGCCTTTGCTTGTTGGGCAAATAGCAAAACTCCGGTTCCAATAGTTCCTATAATTCGTTTTTGCATTGTTTTATCTTTTATTAAAAAGAGAGCATCAAAGATATAATTAATTTAGAATTACCAACTTTTCTATTTTATCAGCTTTTTTCTTTGCGCCGTCTGTTACTGTTACTTTATAAATATAAACTCCCCGGGCTAGTTTATCCCCAAATTCATCTTTTCCATCCCATTCAATACCGTCAAAACGGAAACCTTCGTTATTTATTGTTTGATTGATCGATTTTACCACTTTTCCGGTAATTGTGTATATCTGGATCAACACTTTTAGGTTTGTACAACATTGATTGTGCTCAATAAAGAACTTGGTTTTTGTCGTAAATGGATTCGGGTAGTTTAAAATATGGGTTAAGGCTAAATCGGCCTGTTTGGATACAACAAAATCAGTATAAGCAGAGGAGGAATTGTTTTGTACATCCCATACTTTCAGGCTCAACCGATGATTCCCTTCTGATAATTCATTTAAAGGATACCTGATTTTACCGGATTGGTATGTATTGAGATCTGAAACATAATAATCATTCAAAATAATAGGCTTACTACTGTTTTCATCTAAAATAGCTACTGCATCATGGCCAATACCTGTTCCAATCGTATTTATACCACTAACATCAGCTATTTCGGCATATACTTTTGGATTTTCATTGGTAAGTCCTCCGGATACAAATTTTGAATCATTCATATATAAATTTACAGTAGGCCCCTGATTGTCGACAGTTGCGTTTGGATTTGAACCACCTATAATCACTTTATCATAGTAGCCATTGGCATCATTAACCCCATTATGAGCATAGTAGCTGATTTTGCCTTTCCCGAAATTGTATGAAATATCTTTAGGAACTAAAAAGGAAAACGTAAAGTCTCCATTTACCACAGCCGATTTACCTCTGTAAATAATATTTTTTTGCATAAGAAACGACATCACGTTTGATCCGGGATCGTTCGCTAATGTATTTACTGTAGTTTCTTTGTCAAAAACAGTAGGGTACACAACACCGTTAAATCCGGTCAATTTATTGCCATTTTTATCTCCTACATAACCGGATACACTTATAAGAGCCAGCGCTTTTAATGTATCACTGGATGTCGGTGTAACGGTTTGAGAATTGATAGCGGAAGTAAAAACCCGTTGTTCCGGATAAGATAATTTTAAGGCAGGATCTCCTAATATTACAAAGTTTCTGTATTGCTCATTAGTACCGATTTGGCGCTTGGTCAATCTATAGATATCTCCTATATGAGGCATTTTACCATTGCTCATCGGTGTTAAGGCATAATTATAAAAAGCATCATTTAAAATATAATTTAGGCCTGAAAACGCCAACCTTACAGTTGTCATTAAACCAACAGCACCTCCGTTTTCATTCAGTAAACAATATTCCCCGGCCGAAGTTCTGTCTGGGTCATCAAACCGGCTAAACTCGCAGGTGGCAGTTACCATTAGCGGCATGTTGTTTTTATTTCTCCAGGCCAGAATCTGCGAAACCTCAACAATTCTCTCTTCCGCTAAGCCTAATTCACCACCATGTCCAGTATAATTAATAATTAATGCCCCTTTTTCCATCCGGCGATTAAGATCATTTACCGCATCAGGATATCGGTCTCCTCCGGGAGTAGAATACTGAACATATGAATCTAAAAATATTTTGTCGACATTATAATACTTATTGCCATTGTATATTTTATTGGCTAACGCATTGGCCTGAGAAATATGTTCATTATTATCTTCGTCATCTGCAATAAAACATACCCAGTTTCTCCAATCACCCTGAGGATAATCATTCTCGGCAGTAGTACAAGATGATTCAATAGCGTTTACATCAAATCCATAATTCTTTTTATAATAATGCTCAATTTTATTAGTTACGGCTACCGCCTCTGCTTTATCTTTTACAGGAAAACGACCAACACCAATATCTACTAAATCAGGCCCCGATGGCAACAAATCTCCTTCATTATCATCCATCATGGCAAAATAATCATCAGTAATAAAAGAGCTGATGTAAGATGATGAATTGGATGTTTCAAACGAAGGAATCATTGCTGTATTCCCACTCACACTAATATCTTTGTTTTTATAAGAACCATCACCCAGTAATAATAAATATTGAGTAGCCTGATTAGGATCTGACGGACGCTTGTATAACATCTTTACAAAATCTCTGATACCGCCAATATCAGGAGTACCTGACGAAAATTCATTATACACTTCCTGTGTAGTAGCAATCGCATACGTTAATGTGTCGTAGGTTTGATGGATTGTTGCAATTCTTTGTGCTTCTGCTAAAAACGAAGGATGTGTTACAATCACTAAATCTGCCTGCTGAATGGCATGTAAATTTTGATTAGGAATTGATCCGTATGCTTTTGGAGTATAAGCTTGATTATCCGTGAATACACAAAATTGTTTCAGTGAATCAGATGTTGATGTAAAGTCAAGTAAAGTAACATTGGTATTATACTGCTGTTGTTTTACATCTAAAGGATTGGTAACATCCCATATCGTAGGTGCGGTTGAATTATTATTGGTTAAAACATATTTAGCAAAGGTGTTTGAGCCAATAACTGTTCTGCGGTCTCTGAAAGTAAATTGAGATTGATTGAATACTAAATTCCTGCGGCAATTAAACTCAATTTTATCTAACCAGCCGGAAGCCTGAGTAGTTAATTTTGATACTGAAACCGATAAATAAGGAGAGCTTAATATCCCTCCTTTAGAGCCATCACCAAAGTATCCAACATCTGCCAGATAAGAACCGGTATTGGTAGCCGCGCATGTAAATGTAAATGAACCATTGTTGAAGTTTACTCCATAACTCGACACTTGATCACTTCTCGATAAAGCCCCAGCATACACATAAACACTGTCTCCAACAACTGCATCAGGAACATTAAAGGAAAAAGAATAAACAGTATTGATGTCAAATTTTTCACCATAAAACTCCCTTCCGCTTTTTACCAGGTTCACAAGATTTTGCTCATGATATCCATAATAATCCTGTGAGTTGGTAGTTACGTTAGGCGAATTAGACAGAGATGTTTGAGCAGTAATTCTTTTTCCTGCACCTAAGTCAGCCGTAATAAAATAAAATGAGGTATCACTAAAATAATGAAGCTGATGATCAAATGGCATTTTGGAACCCGGTTGGATTTTCCACGAATCGGTGCTTTGACCATAAAATAAAATATAATCACTATTGTTAAAAACACCATCATTTTCACCAACAACAGCAATCGCATTTTCCTGAAGATCATCATATCTGAATACCGAATTTTTTTCCGGCATCAACTTTCCCCCATTCCCATATATCCTGATATCTTTAGGATTGATGTTGGTTATATCCAATCCTAAATCACTTAAAAATGTTTTATTGATTTTATAAACACCATCCTGAGTAACACCAATTTTATACCATTTACCACTGGCTAACACAGAAGAATTTGCGGCAGAAACTTTTTTATTTTTCTTCAATAAATCAGTTGATAAAGCAGAATTAATAGTTTGATTGTCCCAAACGGAAGAATATGATACTAAAAATTCATATTTATTGGTAGATGAATTAAGACGAACAGGAACAATTTTAGAATAGACTACGTTTTCTTGCCTTGATTTTCCTAACAGAGAAGATAGTTCAAAGTCAGCAGTAATTAGATGTTTAAATTCAGAAATGCCTTCTGTTTCTTTTGAACTTAATTCTCTTGTAACAATATTTTCTAATTTAAAGGAAGGTACTTCATTATTTTGAAAAACCGTGTGCTCTAAAAAATACGGCAAATTGCTACGTTTAATATCGCGATGTGTTCTGTCTAAAAAAAATGTGTTTTCTGTTGGAGCAGACACCTCTAAACTTTGAATCTGAGGATTATTATTTACAGTTTGCTTATTTATCTGAGAATAACTCAAAGAGTAGCCTGAAAATAAAAAAACTAAAATAATTAGGTTAGATTTACTGGTAGAAAGCATTTGCTTGGACTTTTTGGTTGATATATTCCTTAAAACGACAAAGAAAATAAAATATTGTTGCATAAAAGTTTTTATTTTTAAAATTAGACTGCTATATTTGTGATTAGGAATAGATTAAGTAAAATAACTTACATGGCGAAGAAACTGATATTATTACTCACAATTGTCTGTGCTACTGGCGTTTGGCAAGATTTACAGGCCCAAGATCCTCAATTTACACAGTTCTATGCAAATCCATTATACTTAAACCCTGCATTTGCTGGGACTGCAAGATGTCCTCGTATATGTATGAACTACAGAAATCAATGGCCAAATCTATCCGGAACCTATGTAACTTACAGTGCTTCTTATGATCAGCATATTGATGCTATCAGTGGTGGGATCGGTTTATTGGTAACTCAGGACGATCAGGCACGCGGTACTTTAAAATCAACCAACGCAAGCATTATTTATTCCTATTTATTACCTGTAACACGCGAATTTTCAATTAAAGCAGGCTTGCAGGCCGGCTTTTTCCAAAAATCATTAGACAGAACGAAATTAAATTTTGGGGATATGATCGATGCCCGCAGAGGTTTTGTTTGGAATACTAACGAAATTATTCCGGCTCAAACAAAAACCAATTTAGATTTCTCTGCCGGGTTATTAGGGTACAGCAAACGTTATTTTGTTGGATTCTCAGCTGCACACATTACTCAGCCTGATGAAGGGTTACAAGGCCCATCTAAATTACCTTTAAAAATTACCGGACATGCCGGAGCCATCATTCCTTTAGAAAAAGGAAATGAATCATACATTTCTCCAAACGTGTTATTCCAGCAACAACAAAATTTTACTCAATTAAATTTGGGGTTATATTTTGTAAAAGGGAATTTTGTGGGAGGATTATGGTACAGAAACTCTGATGCATTTATTGTATTAGTAGGTGTGCAAACCGATCATTTGAAAGTAGGGTATAGTTATGACGTAACTGTATCTAAATTATCCAGTAATACAGCAGGTTCTCATGAAGTGTCTCTTCAGATTCAGTTCGAGTGCAGACCTAAGAAGAAAAAATACAGAACAATCAGCTGCCCGTCTTTCTAAAAATTATTTGTAACCTTTTTATTAAATATTCGTTATAGCCTTAAATTAAATCTCAAAATATGAAGTTCAATTTCATTAAAAGTCGAAAATCACTGGCAATTATCTTATCGGTACTTGCTGTATCTTGTGGTACTGAACGTTCACCGGTTACCGGTTGGTCGTATAATGACCCTGATAACGGAGGTTTTGAAAAAATGCCTTATGAAGAACAGGAAACCGGTCCGGGATTAGTATTAATCGAAGGTGGATCCTTTTCAATGGGTCGTAATGAAACAGATGTTACTTACGAATGGAATAACATCCCTCGAAGAGTAACTGTTTCGTCTTTTTATATGGATGAAACCGAGGTTAGTAACTTCTCGTATTTAGAATATCTTTGGTGGACAAGTCGTGTATTTGGTCCTACTTTCCCTGATATTTATTATAAAGCACTTCCTGATACCTTGGTATGGAGAGAAAAATTAGCCTATAATGAACCATATGTAGAATATTATTTACGCCACCCTTCTTACAGAGATTATCCGGT
>JACQAK010000203.1 GCA_016194985.1 Bacteroidota bacterium | reverse complement strand
TTTAGTTCTTCAAATAGTTTGATCGTTGAGATGAATTGTTTGATGGCTTCTACGGAGTTGCCTTTTATGTCTTCACACACAGCAATGTTATTGCTGGATTCGGCAATGCCTTTTTTATAATTTATTTTTTTGGAAAGTAAAATTGCTTTTTGCGCTAGTACCAGAGCAGAATCTGTTTGTTTTTCACTTAAACTATCGGCTAAAAAATTTAGTCGGTTGATATGTGATAATTCTTTTTGCGCAATCAGCGGATAAGAAAAACAGATTAGTAAGATTAAACGGAATAAATTATTCATAGTCAGTTACTATAAATATAACCCCATTTACTCAAAAAAAGAAGGTCTTGGCCCTGTTTTTTTCGTCACTTTATTCTTATAACCCAATTTTAGACTTAATAAATATTAAAATTATGAAAAAACTATTTACAACACTTGTAATGCTTGGAGGCTGTTTCTCCGGATTCTCTCAAAAATTGGATACCGTATACCGGAATGCCGGGTATGGGCAAATGGAACATATTGGATTATTCAAAGAATCAAATGGTGATCTTATTATGGCAGGTTCTTATGCCGGTAGTATTGATGATGTAGATCCCGGCGCGTCAACTATTGCTTTGCCGGCTGCCAATAGTTTTGGTTTTTATCTGATTAAGTATAGTTCTTCAGGCACGTACGTAAAACATTTAAGCGTACAAAGTACTGCCAATATTATCGCTCAGGACGCAGCAAGAGATGCATCAGGAAACTATTATATTGTTGGAGATATAAATGGTACTGCCGATTTTGATCCTTCTGCTTCTGTAGTTAATGTTAGTTCCGGAACAGCGAACAGAAAAGCTTTTATTGCAAAATATGATCAGAATTTTAATTTTTTATCTGTAAATACATTTTCATCCACGAATTACAGTTCCTTTGAATCTATTAAAATAGATGCTTCAGGTAAAATCTATCTTGGTGGATATTTTTGGGGAACCCAGGATTTTGATTTTGGTGCGGGTGTAGCTAACGAAACATCTGCAACTACAGGATCTAATATGTTTGTGATGTACGATTCGAATATGAATTTATTGAACCGGTTTGTGAATTTTGGAAGGTTCAGAACGCTTTGCGATGTGGATAATAGCGGAAATATTTATTTAGCAGGAACCTTTGATTCTAATGTTGATTTTGATCCTTCGGTATCTACTTACACATTAAACCCTTCGGGTGGATCTGATATTTATATTGCCAAGTACAATTCTTCTATGGCTTTGCAATGGGTTGGTCAGATTGGAAATGCAAACAGTGAGTCATTGAAGCAATTAAAACTGGACGTATTTGGAAATCCTATTTTGGTAGGAAAATTTTCAGGGACAGTTGATTTTGATATTAACTCAACGTCTTCCTACACATTATCAGCAGTATCTACAGATGAATTTTTAGTAAGAATTTCTTCAGCCGGGATATTTAACTGGGCCAGATACTACCAGTTGAGTAACTTAAGTATCAATGCGTATGGCGATTATGTTACTATAGATAGCAACAATGATATTTATTATACCGGAGCATTTAACGGAACCAAAAATTTTAATAATGGAGGAGTTGCCTATAATATGGTTGCAACCGGTGATGTTGATGGTTTTGTGGAAAAGCTTGATAATTTAGGAACTCAGCAGTGGTGTTTTAGATTTGGGGGAAGTACACCCGGATTTAACTATACGGGCGGGCATTGTATATCTGTTGAAAATTCAGGTCAAATGGACTTAATCGGATCCATGAGGGTTGTCAATGATTTCGATCCGTCACCATACGATTCTACATCTACACCATCTTATGGGAGTTTTTATAACAGCTATGTTGCAAAATATAACCAGTTAAAAACACTGTCTGTTTCTTCAACATCTGTATGTTCCGGAAATAGTTTAACTGTGCCATATACTATTAATGGCATCTGTAATTCAGGTAATATTTTTACGGCACAACTTTCAGATGCAGCAGGCAGTTTTGTTTCGCCAGTATCTATTGGAACAATCAGTGCCACATCTTCAGGAACTATTTCGGCTACAATCCCCTCAACGGTAGCCTATGGTACTAATTACAGAATACGTGTGATTGCATCAAATCCATCACAGAAAGGAGAAAGAAGCAACTCAAATATTTTAATTAATAAGGCACCATCTGTTTTATCACAACCGACAAACAAAACGGCGTGTATTAATGCAAATACTTCTTTTACATCATCTGTATCCTCTAATACCACTTCATTGCAATGGTATTTCAACTCGTCTCCTATAACTACTGCAACAACAACCATTTTATCTCTTACTTCCGTTCAGCCCGCTAATTCCGGTAATTATTATTTAACTGCAACTAATAGCTGCGGCTCAACTAATTCCAACACGGTTGTACTAACGGTAAACGATCCTACTGTTTCAGTTTCCGGGATTATGACATTATGTGCCGGCCAGTCTACAACTTTAACGGCATCGGGTGCTGTGAATTATTCCTGGAATACAGGTGCAAATTCTTCAACTATTGCTGCTACGCCATCTGCCAATGTCAATTATACGGTAACAGGTATTGATGCACAGGGCTGTGTAGATACAGAAACTTTAACGATAGTATTGAACCAACTGCCAAATGTTTCTGCAGCAACAAGCAATTCTATCATTTGTACTGGCGAAACGGCTACGTTAACTGCATCCGGAGCAAATACATATACCTGGAATGCTTCTTTCACAGGGTCTGTTATAACTGTAACACCTAGTTCTACCGCTATTTATACCGTAACCGGTACGGATGCAAATGGTTGTTCTAATTCATCTGTCGTTACTCAGTCAGTGTCGTTATGTACAGGGCTCTCACAACTGCAGGATAATAGTAGTATCGCAGTTTATCCTAACCCTTTTGCGAATGTGATAACAGTTAAAACTGTATCTGAGAATAACTACATGCTGATTGTTGATTTGCTTGGAAAAACAGTATATGAAAAAGAATCTTCTTCTACTGAAACACGGATTGATTTAAGTGATCTTGATGCCGGAATTTATCACTTAATAGTGAGTAGTAATGCTAAAGTATTCAGCCAAAAAATAGTAAAACAATAATTAGTTTGTTAAGATAGTAAAAAGCTCCTTCAATTATTGAAGGAGCTTTTTTGTTTTATGATTTTATTTTTATTTTGGCGGATGCTATAGGAATAATAGTTCCTTTAGGAGTTAATACTTTTATATTGTCAATATAAGCTATTTGTCCGGGGCGCATATTAGCCAAAGCAGTTTTAGCGGCCGCTGATAAATTATTTCCGGGGCAGGGAATATCTACTGCTCCTCCCTGTACAGACACATCAAAGCTTTTTACTATAAAATTTACCGGGAACATGAATCCTACAGCTTCTGCACCAACACCACCAATTAATCTGATTTCGTTTCTGGTAAATTCTAAGTTGGAGGTTGCTAATTTTCCTCCCAGCTTTAAATACGGTGGTGGAATATCCCTTACCCTGAATACTTTTGGAGGACCTTGTTGCTGATATGTGCCATTTACTTTGGCAGAAACTGCTACGGTACAGGTTCCTGAGGATTTGGCCGTGATGATATATTTACCGGCACCTGTTGGTTTTGCTTCTGCCCCGCAACCTGATATGCTTACTTTTAGATCCGCCGGAGAAAAGCCGGCACAGGAAGCACTCATTGGATTTTCGATACCTGCATAAAATATATTCATGTTGTCGGCTGCTACTGCTGTAAAAGGAGGCGCAACCGTATACTGATATTTGAAATCGTAATATTCAAATTCACCTCTTGCATTTTTATATTTAATAACACCTGTTAAATCCTTTTGTCCTATGGCATTAGTCATAGCTTCATATGTACCCATGCCATCTTTAATGGCAAGAGGTTTTCCGGGATTAGTCAATTTTTTCAATGTTGTATCATAAACGCCGCCAACTAAAACTTCCATTCGATCAGGAGTAAATTCACTACTTGACGCTCCTAATACAATATTGGCTTTAAATGGTTGTCCGGATAATACATAAGCACTTGGCGCCACCACATCAGCATGTAATTTATCGGCTTTGAACATGAATTTACTGGAGGCTGCTGCAAAGGTATGCAAGAACTCCGACTCCAGATTTTTCATATCTGCCTGTATCTTATCCAGATTAGTGATTACGGCAGCCATGGGCATGTGATAAAAATTTTCCAATTCCCAGTTTAATTTGATGCCGTCTTTTTCAATGTTTCTGTCAACAGGCTTGATAGTTGACAGTTTTTGTTTTAAAGTACTGATGCTTTCGTTATCCAATTTTGTTTTGCTGTCTTTCTGCATGTTGTCAATTAAACCCAGCAAATCATTGTGCAAACGGATAAGTTGTGATCGTAAATCTTTGGCAGAATATTTAGTGTCGATCGGTTTGGTTTCATCGGATCCAATTAGTAAATATGTAGGTGTATCAAAATCGTCGAGCTTTTCCATAAACCGGAGTTGTGACGTATCTTTCTTATTGATGTCTTCGGTTTTTCGAACAACTAATAGTTTCATACTATCGATGTAGGCATCCACAACACGGATGCTTTTTTGTGTTTCGATGGATTTTAGGAGATAAGGTTTCGCCTCATAATTGCCATCATTTACATAGGATTCGAACGCTTTTTGTATTCGGCTGTTATTCTCATCTAAGATGTTTTTTGATTTTCCGATACTTTCGTCTACCATGACGAATCCTTGTAATATTTCTTTGGATACATTAAGTGCCAGAAGGGCTGTCAGTACCAGGTACATCATGCCGATCATTTTTTGCCGGGGAGTTTCTTTGCCTGAGCTCATAAGTAGTAGTTTTTGTATAGGTTAGTAGTGTTTGGTTAGAGTTATAACTCTGTATGAAAAAAAAGTAACAACGGTTTATAAAAAATAGTTTTACCGACTATTTATTTTGATAGCATGCTTATCTTTGTTTAAATCATAAATTATGCAGGTATTTAAATTTGGAGGAGCATCAGTGAAGGATGCCGATGGCGTGAAAAATGTAGCGGAAGTATTGAAACAATTTCCGGAACAAAAGATCAGCGTTGTTATTTCTGCTATGGGGAAAACCACCAATGCGTTGGAGCGTTTGGCCAAAGCCTATTTTTATAAATCCGAAGATGCGGAAACTGTTCTGGAAGAAATTAAAACATATCATATTACCATTTGTCGTAGCCTGTTCCCTTCAGAAAATCATCCTGTTTACACAGAATTAGAAAACACGTTTGTAGAATTGTATTGGGCCATTGAAGATGAACCAACTCAGGGTTTCGATTTTGAGTATGATCAAATAGTGAGCATGGGAGAGGTGATATCCACTAAAATTGTGTCTGCTTATTTGAATGAGATCGGATTAAAAAATAAATGGATAGATGTGAGAGGGTTAATTCAAACAGATAATACTTACAGAGAAGGAAAAGTAGATTTTGAGTTAACAGAAACCCTGGTGAAAAGAGATTTGATGCCGGTTTTTAATTCGTATAATATCATCATTACCCAGGGCTTTATAGGCGGAACATCCGAAAACTTTACCACAACGCTTGGAAGAGAGGGTTCGGATTATACGGCATCTATTTTAGCTTATTGCCTTAATGCTAAAAATGTAACCATCTGGAAAGATGTGCCGGGGGTACTAAATGCGGATCCGAAATGGTTTACACGTACAAAAAAAATTGATGAATTGTCATATCACGATGCCATTGAGTTGACCTATTATGGTGCAACAGTGATTCATCCAAAAACCATCAAACCACTTCAAAACAAAAATATTCCTTTGTATGTAAAGTCTTTTTTAAAACCAAAAGAAGAAGGAACGGTGATCAGGGATGGGGAAAAACGGTTGAATATTCCTTCGTATATTTTTAAGATCGATCAGGTGTTAATCTCTATTCAACCAAAAGACTTTTCATTTATTGCTGAAGATAATCTGAGTGATATTTTTGAAGTATTTTCGAAACACGGCGTTAAAATTAATTTGATGCAATTGTCAGCTATCAGTTTTTCGGTATGCTGTGATGATCATGCCTCTAAAATAAAAGAACTGGTGCAGGAACTGCAAAAACAGTATAAAGTCTTGTATAACTCGGGATTAGAGCTTATGACCGTGCGTTATTATACTCAGGAAACGATTGATACGTTAACGGCTCAAAAAATAATTTTACTGGAACAGCGAAGTAGATATACTGTTCAAATGGTGATGAAAAACGAGATTACGGAATAAATTTTTATCTTTAATTAATCTTAATTCCAAACACATGGCTTCAAAAACAGAAAATATAGGAGCACCTCCGGGAACGTTATTCTATAATGGCGAAGAGCGTACCGATCGGATTAAGATCACCTTAATCGAATATAACGACTCCGAATATTTTGAAGACGAATATTTTGATCTGTCGGATTGTTTATCCCATGTGAAACCTAATATGGTGAAATGGATCAATGTAGAAGGGCTTCATAAACCTGAGCTGGTAGAAAAGATCGGGAAAATATATAATATCCATCCTTTAACCATGGAGGATATTGTGCATGTGGATCAACGTCCAAAATTCGAAGATTATGAACATTATGTAGTAGCGATCATGAAAATGATCAGTTATACTACTGAAGTAAAATCAGAACAATTGGCGATTGTACTATGTGAGAACACCGTTATTTCTTTTCAGGAACCGCATAGTGGCGATGCCTTTGATATTATAAGAAACCGCTTGCGCCAGTGTAAAGGTAGAGTAAGAAAACTGGGAGCAGATTATCTGGCTTATGCTTTGATGGATGCCGTGGTGGATTGTTATTTTACGGCTATCGAAAGAATCGGTGATAAAGTAGAGGAAATAGAAGAAGAGATTATCAGTGACTCAGATAAAAAATCATTAATGCAGTTATATCATCTCAAACGCGAAATGATCTATTTACGCAAACAGGTTTGGCCAATGCGAGATATGATCAATAACATGATTCGATCAGAGACCAAATTGATTAATGATTCGAGTGATATTTACCTTCGCGATTTAAGTGATCATGTAACCCGTATTATTGATACCGTAGAGACCTACAGAGATCTGTTATCCGGCATCATGGATATTTATTTAAGTACCAACGCCAACCGAATGAATGAAGTGATGAAGGTATTAACGATCATGTCTTCTATTTTTATTCCGGTAACATTTATTGCAGGGGTATACGGAATGAACTTTGAAAACATGCCTGAGCTTAAGACGCAAAACGGCTACTTTATTACCTGGGGCGTCATGATTGCCGTTATTTTAGGATTGGTGATCTATTTCAAAAGAAAAAAATGGATGTAGAAATTGTCCCTTAGATTTCTGTTTTCGTTTATCTATTAATTAAGATCTAAATGTAGAAATCATGCTGAACTTGTTTTAGCATCTCACTAATAAGAGCAGACCCTGAAACAAGTTCAGTGTGACGATCACGTATGAGCTTGAGTGTCCCCTATAAGCTATCGGGAGAGCACATAAAAACACTAACTCATATTATAATAGACCCTCAACCCAACACCATGTTGTAATTTGAATTTAGGATTATAGCCAATTCCGATCCGGTCGTAAGAAGGCGAATATAATAATTGAATTGTATATCGCGGATTAATGGTTAAGTGCATGCCAATTCCACCAATAGCACCAATTCCACCTCCAATTAAATATTTAGCACTGTAATAATTATAAGGCGGCTGATGATAGATACTCATCAAATCGATAGTGATATTGTTTTGGCTGTTATTGGGATTACTGCTATTTAAAACAGCCTGGTTTTTCTGAGCTTTTGCCAGACTAAAATTAACACCAGCCTCTACTAATAAATTTAACTTTTCGTTATTACCTATAATTCGTTGGTAGCCCAATTGAAACATTAAGCGTTGTTCGGCACCCACTATGGTAAATTGATTAACGGTAGGTTGGCTGTTTTGAAAGCCACCGCTGTTACCTGCAGTGGAGCTGATGGTAAACTTACCATTAACTACCAGTTTAGTGCCATTAATGTTGAGAAGGATGCCGGCTTTTTTGTTTATTTGATAGCGCATATTCAAACCAACTAAATACGTCGTTGTATATTTAAGGTTTATCGGCATATCTTGCTCGTTGAAATACCAATCGCCATGATTTACATTCAACAACTGAGCTATATAATCTGTTCCGCCGTTATTTCCACCATACACATTTACAATCTGGTTATATAAGATGCTGTTTCCAAAAGAGTTTCTTTGTCCGTTTTGATCAAAGCCATAACCATCGTAAATGTAGGCTGTTCCTCTGTTGGCCCAGTAGGCACCAATATATAAGCCTAAATGAAATCCTTTTCCCTGAACGTATGTTTGCTGTGCACTGGTGTCCTGAACACTTGGTTCATACTCCTGAGCTTTCAAATACACAGATGGTATCATGAAAGCAATTAATAAAACAACAACCGATCTATTTACTTGAAATTCCATACTCAAAAATAGGCTTAATTATTTATTTTTCGCAATTTTACCGAAAAACATTGAAAAGCATTTACATATATATCCAGGTATTTTGTCTGGTTCCTTTGACTATTTTTTCTCAGAGTAATTCATTTACGCCTAAAGCTCAAAAATTGATTGGTACGTTTAGTGTGTATCATTATCGACCAATAGCCATTAATGAAACAACGTCATCAGAAACGGTTGGTTTATTTATAGATGAGCTGGATACGAGAGGAATGGTCTTAAAACAAAGCGACGTTAATTTGTTGAAGGCAGATAAAGAACAGTTGTTTAATCAGATTAATTCAAGCAATGACGCTTATATCAATCATGCGCAAAAAATATACAGAAATGCTTTAACAAGCGTAGACTCATTATTGACGATTCTATCAGCTAAAAAAATAAATTTCACAGAGAATGATACGGCGAAGATGATGCCTATTGGTTCAAAAACTTTTTATTCTCCGGACATGAAATATCATTTGAAACGGTTGGAAAGAAATATCAAAAACAGATGTTACGAAAGAGTGGCTAATACCGACGGATATGAGAAATTAACGGAGCAGGAATTTAATGCCAAAGCACTTGAGTTTTCAAAAACCATCATTGCCAGTTTTCAAAAGAATGTCAAAGAGATGCTGGCAGAGTCTGATAAAACAGTAGAGTCTACCTTATTAAATGCCATTGCACTACGTCATGATCCCCATTCTAATTATTTTACCCAGGAACAGAATAAGGCTTTCAATAAACAATTATCTGCACAGGTAGAATCCTTTGGTTTTTATCTGAAGGACGATGATGACGGTAATATTACAGTAAGCTATATAGAGCCGGGCGGATCTGCATGGACCAGCAACGAAGTGAATGAAGGTGATTTGTTTATTTCTGTTAGACTGGGTAGCAATTTTTATACAAACGATGGCAATACTGCGTATGATATTCAGGATAAGTTGGATAAAACAAGTGAAAGTGGATTGATCTTAACGCTTAAAAAACAAAATGGCCAGCTAAAGACAGTTAAGTTGATTAAGCAAAAAACAGCATCGGTGGATAATACCGTTAAAGGATATGTTTTGAAGAATAAGTCAGGAAATATTGGTTACATATCATTACCCAGCTTTTATACAGATATGGAGCAAAATACTGCTCCGGGCTGCGCTAATGATGTTGCCAAAGAAATTCTGAAATTAGAAGGAGATACGATCACCGGATTGATCATCGATTTGCGAAACAATGGAGGTGGTTCTATGTTGGAAGCGATGAATTTGGCCGGGATCTTTGTGGATGAAGGTCCTTTATTCATTTATAAGGAGAGATCAAAAAAACCGTATTTAATGAAAGATATTAATCGGGGATCTATCTTTAAAAAACCATTAGTGGTTATGATTAATGAAACCAGCGCTTCTGCTTCTGAATTGTTTAGCAATATCGTTAAAGACTATAATTTAGGAATTGTTGTAGGACAAACCAGTTATGGAAAAGGAACCGCTCAGAATGTATTCCCTTTGGATACCAATATGCTTCGTATAAGAAACGGAATGGAAACTGCGAAGGATTTTATCAAAGTAACCAATGGAAAATTTTATCGGTTGAATTGCTCCACACATCAGGGCACAGGTGTTGTTCCGGATATAGTTTTGCCAGCATCTCCCGGCTATTCTATTTACAAAGAAAGCAAAGAACCATTTTTTATTGAACCGGATGTAGTTACCAAAACAGTGATCTATAATCCAAACCCTGTGATTAATGTCGCGAACCTACAGCAAAAATCTGCCGAACGAATTCAGACATCTGTCGATTTTAAGCGCTACCGGCAAAGTGCTGATTCTATCATTGATTTTTTAAATACCCCTCAAAAAGTCATTTTAAAATTTAATGAATTCAAAAAATATAAAACCTATAGCGACAACTTATATAATTCATTTGATCGCGCTGTTCAAAGTACTTCCAAAGACATCAAATGCATTAATAATACATTTGATAAAAAAATAACAGAGGTTAGCGAACAAACAAAAGAGTTTAATACAAAAGTTAGAGAAGCTATTGAAAAAGATATTTTTATCCATGAAGCTTTTTATATCATTAACGATCTAAAACAACAATCACAATAATACAATTACAAACAACCATTAAAACAAAAATTATGAAGTTTATTTTCAGAACAACCATTCTTTCATGTATCGTTCTTTCTACTATGTCCACAAAAGCACAAAGTCCGGTGCAATACATGGATAAAATTAATGCCGAGTTTAAAAAAATATCAGAAGAAACCTGGGATTATACAAGAGCCGTTGCGCATAGTAAAAAAGCACGTCAGATTGATGGTCAGCGCCGCCAAATGATCAATGCTAACAGAAACGGATTAAACAGAATTAAGAATATGCCGCCATTTAATGGAGATGCAGCTTACAGAGATTCAACCGTAAGATACCTGGAGTTAAGCTATGCCGTATTAAATAACGATTATGCTAAAATCATGGATATGGAAGAAATTTCAGAACAATCTTACGATGCCATGGAAGCCTATATGCTGGCGCAGCAAATTGCCAACGAAAAAATGGAAGCTGCATTTGATATTGCCGTAGCAGCCAATGAAGAATTTGCGAAGAAAAACAATATTAACCTGATCAATAAAGAAACAGAAACAGCTGAAAAACTAGAGAAGGCCAGTGAAGTATTTAAATTTTACAATCAGGTATATTTAGTATTCTTTAAGCCATACAAACAGGAGTTTTATTTGATAGATGCACAAAGCAAAGGTGATATAAATGCGATGAAACAAAATCAGGAATCTTTATCCAAGTTATCTAAAGACGCTAAAGTGAAGTTAAAAACAATTGTGCCTTACAAAGGAAATTCTACATTAAAAGCCGCCTGCGAAGATGTGATGGATTTTTACATTATGGAAGCAGATACAAAAGTTCCTATGTTGGTTGATTTTTATTTGAAAAAAGAAAAATTCGATAAACTAAAAACAGCTATGGATAAAAAAGGAAAGAATCTGACGGAAGCAGAAGTGAATGAATTTAATGCTGCCGTTAATGAATTTAATAAAGCTTCAAACGATTATAATAAAATTAATGCGGAGTTGAATGGTAAGCGTGCTAATAGTTTGAATAACTGGAATAATGCTGTTTCTAAGTATTTGGACAGAAACGTATCTAAAAAGAAATAAAAATATACATGTTTCATAAAAAAGCCGTTTGATAATTATCAAACGGCTTTTTTTTAGTTCATGGATTGTTCGATGGCTACCATCAATTGTTTTCTTGCCAAAAATATCCGGCTTTTTACGGTTCCTAATGGTAATTGCATTTCATGAGCAATTTCTTCATATTTAAAACCGTTATAATATCTGGTAAACGGAATTTTATATTGGTCTTCTAAATTTTCGATTTTAGAAATAATATCCTTTGCCGCTAATCTCGATTCGGTAATATCCTGATGATTGTTTTTAAATGCACGTGCCATTGCCAGGTCAGCGTTGGTTTGTATGATCTGTTTGGTTTTTACAGCACGGCGATACGAATTGATAAATGTATTTTTCATGATGGTAAATAACCAGGCCTTTAAATTTGTGCTGTCTTCAAATTTTTCACGATAGGTGATTGCTTTTACATAAGTGTCCTGAAGCAGATCCAAAGCATCATCATTGTTATGCGTAAGGCTTAGAGCAAAATTTTTCAATGATTGCTTTTCATTCAAAATGCGGGTATTAAATTCTATAGCTGTCATAACCTGTGATTTGTTTTGTTTAACTTAATTGTATAAATATTAAACAAATATAATTATTGTTTAATAATATTTGATATTTATTAAACAAAAAATAATCTATTTGATGAAAGTTATTGATTTTCAGCAAGTTAAAAATAAATGAAAAATCTATCCTTTTTGAATATACGAAGCCAAAACGTATGTGGTTTTTTCTAAATCCAGTTATTCCGGCATATGCCACCAATAAAAATGACAAACCGGCGTTGAAAGCAAAGTACCCCTTGATGTATTAATAAATTGTGAATAGATAGAAAGAATGCCTTAGCAGTAAACTTTAGTATTTAGTTAACTTCGGGCAAAAAATACAACACACATGTTTCAAGAACTAAGCGAACAAGAAGAATTACGAAGAGAAAAATTAGCAGACCTTAAAAAACTGGGCATCGATCCGTACCCTGCCGAAGAATTTAAAATAAATGTTACAGCTCAGGATATTAAAGAAAATTATGAGCGGGATAAATTGAACTATAAAGATATTAAGCTTGCGGGTCGTTTGATGAGCGTTCGTGATATGGGTAAAGCTGCTTTTGCTGTTTTACAGGATAGCACGGATCGTATTCAGATCTATGTTCGCCGTGATGATATTTGTCCGAATGAAGATGATAAAGTATTGTATGATGTTGTTTGGAAAAAACTCATCGATCTTGGCGATATCATTGGTATTGAAGGTTATGTATTTACTACTAAAGTAGGAGAAATATCTATTCATGTAACCTCATTGAAATTATTGAGTAAGTCGTTAAAACCTTTGCCGGTAGTAAAAACAGATGCTGATGGAAATGCATTTGATGAAGTGTCGGATCCTGAATTCCGCTACCGTCAACGTTACGTTGATTTGATTATCAATCCAAAAGTTAAAAAAACATTTGAGCAGCGCACAAAAATTATTTCGTCTATCCGTAATTTTTTAAATGATAACGGAGCATTGGAAGTTGACACACCGGTATTACAATCTATTCCGGGTGGTGCAGCAGCACGTCCGTTTTTAACCCATCACAATGCATTGGATATTCCTTTGTATTTACGTATTGCTAATGAATTATATTTAAAACGTCTGATCGTTGGAGGGTTTGATTGGGTGTATGAATTCAGCCGGAACTTCCGTAACGAAGGTATGGACAGAACCCATAATCCGGAATTCACAGTATTAGAGTTCTACGTGGCCTACAGAGATTATTTCTGGATGATGAATACTACCGAAAAATTACTGGAAAAAATTGCCACAGATTTACATGGCACTACGGAGGTTCCCGTAGGTGATAAAACCATCAATTTTGCGGCACCGTTTAAACGTGTGACTATTTATGATGCCATCAAAGAGCATACGGGCTATGATGTAAGCAAAATGGATGAAGCAGGTTTAAGAGTAGTTTGCAAAGAGTTACATTTAGAGATCGATGAAACCATGGGCAAAGCCAAATTAATTGATACATTATTTGGAGAGAAATGTGAAGGTCATTATATCCAACCAACTTTCATTACTGATTATCCGGTAGAGATGAGCCCGTTAACGAAAAAACACCGTACAGAAGCCGGATTGGTAGAGCGTTTTGAATTAATGATCAATGGGAAAGAAATTGCCAATGCCTATTCGGAGTTGAACGATCCTATTGATCAGCGTGAGCGTTTTGAAGAACAGGTAAAATTAATGGAGCGAGGCGATGATGAAGCCATGTTTATTGATTATGATTTCTTACGTGCATTAGAATACGGTATGCCTCCAACAGCAGGTATCGGTTTTGGTATCGATCGTTTATGTATGTTATTGACTAACCAACCGTCTATACAGGATGTATTGTTGTTCCCTCAAATGCGTCCTGAAGTTCAACATGTAGCGACAGAAGATATACAAAAATAATTATGCGTAAATTAATCTATTATAGTTTGTTAGTAATGGCTTTAGGATGGCTTTCCTGTGGAGATCATCCTAAAACCGTTGAACAAAAAAAACCACGAATATTTCCTGAATACAGCGAAGCACTGGATGAGATCATTCGTAGCAAGGAAGGAGTGATCAGGGGTGTTGATCTGAACAGTAAAGCCAGTTTGATTACAACAACCGAAACCAAAGAGCCTTCAGAAGTTGATCATGATTATTTGTATTTTGAGTATACAATTGATAGTGTAACGAATTATTCGGTGGCCTATAACCTGCAAAAGGATAGTCTGGATGAAGTGGAAGTGCAAATTAACTGCAGTGATTTGGATTTAAGCACCAGATTATTTAATGACTTAAAAACCTATTACGAAAAGAAATTGCCTAATCCTACAGAAGATAAAGGCTTTGTGGTTTATAATTGCTTTGAAGGCCAACGTAAACCCTTCGTCGTGTCTTTAACCGATAATAGTACGCCAAGTATGGGTATTATTAATCTGGTAATTTATAAGGATAAGTAATTTATTCGTAGCTTCGAGTCTCTTAAACTTTTAGCCTATGAAACGATTTTACTTATTTACCGTCATATGCTTGTTTTCTTTCAGATTTTTTAGCCAAACCATTTTAACCAATGGAATGGTTTATAACTATTTCGTAGGAGATACTATAGAGTATTATATACAAGCAAATGCCAGTCCTTTCATTTCATATACAATTACGTTTACTCAAAAAACGATAAAAGCAGACACACTGCTTTATCAGGTGAAGGAGCAATATTATCAACCGCCTTCTTGTATGACATGCAGCGCTTCTGCAGGAATAAATACATATAGCTACCAGGTTACCGATTTAAATAGTAATGCCATTCACTTTGCATTAACAAATACGGTTTGCACAATTCAATATGATTCTTCCTACGCAAATGGATGCGGACAAGTTGGATTATTTTACAACTACATGTACGGACAAGATCCAAATCATTATATGAATACTAAAACATTAACCTATTATCATAAAGTAGGACAACCCCCTTGTGGAGCAAATAGAATGGTTATGGGACTCACTTCTATATCCAGCTTATCTGCAATTTCGGTATATCCAAATCCGTCTTCTCAGGAAAAGATATACATTGATAATGCGAATAGATTAAAACTGTTTATTTCTATTATGGCGCCGGATGGAAAATTAGTATACCAAGCTGAAAGTAGCGAGAAGTTAACAGAGATTCATAAAGAACTGGCAACCGGTATTTATTTTATGAAACTTCAAAATGTGAACGGAGAGAGTTTAATTAAAAAACTCATCATTCAGTAACCATTAGTATTGGTATAATAACTTTACAATCCGGATACTCTTGTTATTAGGATCGCGTATAATGTAGGAAGTTACTTTCTTGGTGGCATCTGTTATATAACTTACTTCTTTTAAAAGCACTCCATTCTTAAATTGTTTTTCGGTTAATAAACAATCGTTGGCATCATATTCGTATGTGCGAACCTGCTCTAAATCCCCGTTACTATTGCTTTTATAAGATGCTTTGGTTAATTGCCCTTTTTGGTTATAGGTAAAGGTGCTGTTTTGCGTGATCCAGGTAACTGTGTATTGTTCGTTGATACTAATAGGTTGTTTAGCGTCATTTAATGTATAAATGATTTCTTTATAAGGGCGCCCTTCGTCATTCTGACAAACTTTTTTATACTGATTTTTTCCGGTCGTTATATATTTAAAGCTTTCTTCGCTGATAATAAATTGCCCGCCTAATTTAAACTCTGATTTGTTTTCTGAGACATTGGTCTCTTTGCAACGTTTTTCTTTTTCTACTTTTCCATCTGCCGAGTAATCATAATAATAACTTTCGTAATAAGAGCCATCATTATAGCGTTTCAGTTTTAAACGATCCGCTTCATTATAAAAGTAATTGGTTGAAACGGTATCGTATACATATTCATTTTTAGTATATGAATGCCCGTTGCTTATCAGTTTTCGGTGTCTGTAAACAGGTTCAGAATGGTATTCTTTTTGAATGATCTTTACAATGGAAGTATAATAAAAACGGGTTAAAAGTCCGTTTGAATTAAACTCATAATAGTTTAGTAATCCTTTGTCTTCTGCTACTTGTAAGTCTTTTTTGTCAATAATATCGAAGGTAATTGATTTGATATGTTGCGATTTGATGTACTCTGCATTAAACGGCAATTGACTTTCAAAAGCTGTTTCGGCAGTTGGAATAAGCGTTTGAGAGATAAGAGATGAGTTATAAGTTAAGAGAATAACAAAAATTAATAGACACTTCATGAATTGTTCGACCCTGAAAGGGTCAAATGCCAATAGAATGGATGTTTTGCTATTAAAGTTCGATCCCGAAGGGGTCGAATGTTCTTTAACAAGATCGGAACCTTTTTTTAAATAATTTATGTTATGTAGTACCTTCTTCAATTTGCTTTAATGCTTCCTCCGCAGATTCGGTTGGTAACAAACAGCTGTTGTTCCTGCAAACATAGATAAATGTTTGGCCTTCAACATACCTGTTTTTTAGCAATGGCAAATCCGATGCGGTGTCGCTTAAAGCAAATATCACATTTGGAGGCGTTTGTTTATACAGAGCCAATAATTTTTCATTAACACTTTTACCAACAATTACTACCTCAGTTTGGGGTTTTAAATAATGCAATAATAATAAAGCCCAGTTGCTATAGCCAGGTCCGTAATTTTCAATCTCTTTTATGGTTGATTTTAAAAGGCTTTCGGAGATTTGTCGGTAGTTTGTGTCGTCGAAATAAATGGATAATTTATATAAATTAATGGCCATTTGGGAACCAGAAGCGGGGATCACATTGTCGCTCCATTCGGCTTTTCGAACCACTAGTTTTTCCTGACTGGAATCGGTAAAAAAATAGGTGCTTTGTGATGGAACGTAAAAATAACGTAACGTATAATCTGCCAGCTCTTTGGCTTTGATAAGCCAGGTTTCGTTTGCAGTGATCACATAAACAGACAGAAAAGCGTCTATCACAAAGGCATAATCTTCCAGAAATCCGGAAATCGAAGTGTGATCATTCATAACCCTCAGTAACTGTCCGTTGTCACGGCAATAATTATTGAGTAGATAAACCGCGTTTGCCAATGCCAGTGTCTTGAATTCGCTATTGTCAAACACGAGATAAGCTTCTGCTAAGGCCTTACACATTAAGCCATTCCAGGAAGCCAGAACTTTATTATCCAATCCCGGTTTCACTCTCTTTTCGCGAATGCTCAATAAGAGTGTTTTGCAGGCTTGCATTTTTCGCTGAAGTTCATCAATACTTATATGATATTGAAGTGCGATCACTGAATCTTCTGTATCACGCATCAATACATAGTTTTCGTCTTCCCAATATCCAACCTCGTTAACGCAGTAGTAGTCGGCAAATAATTCAAAATCATCCTTCAACAGATGTTGTAATTCTTCTTTTTGCCAAACATAGTATTTGCCTTCCACTCCTTCGCTATCAGCGTCCAATGCCGAGTAAAAACCGAATTGCTTGTTGGTTAATTCGCGTGTTACAAATGCGATTGTTTCATGAACTACTTTTTTGTAAAGTTCGTTGCCACTTTGTTTGTAAGCCTGAGTATATAAACTAACGAGTTGTGCATTGTCATACAACATTTTTTCGAAGTGTGGTACTTTCCAAAACGTGTCGGTACTGTATCTGGCAAATCCTCCGCCTATCTGATCGTAAATGCCACCCCAGGCCATTTTGGTCAGGGTCAGGTCTAATTGTTTTTTGATCTGCAGATCACTTTCATAAACCTGATAGTTCAATAAAAACAAATAATTATTTGGTAAAGGAAATTTTGGTGCCCGGTTTGGGCCGCCCCACTCAGTATCAAACGACTGTTTCCATTTGTAAACAGATTTGTGGAGAGTTGTCATTTCAAATGATTGGCCATCATGTGCTTTAGGTATTTCCAGTTGCTCTAATCCATCCGTTAAATGAGCCGCATATTCATAAGCTTTATCAGGGTTGGTTTTAAATAAGTCTGCTAAATTTTCCAGCACATTTACCCATTGTTGTTTCGGGAAATAAGTGCCCCCGTAAATGGGTCTTCCATCCGGCAAGGCAAAACAGTTTAATGGCCAGCCACCTTGCCCTGTCATTAATTGCACAGCGCCCATATATACCATGTCAATGTCCGGACGTTCTTCTCTGTCGACTTTGATATTAATAAAATGCTGGTTCATAATAGCTGCTACATGTTCGTCTTCAAAACTTTCATGCTCCATAACATGGCACCAATGGCAAGCGCTGTAGCCAATACTTACTAAAATAAGTTTGTTTTCTTTTTTAGCAAGTGCTAAAGTATCGTCATTCCATGCATACCAGTTCACAGGATTATGGGCATGTTGGAGTAGGTAGGGACTGCTTTCTTTGCTTAGTAGATTTGTATGGTTCATTATTGCAGAGAGATTCTTTTGATACTAAATGTAAAGAAAATAAGCAAACAACAATAAAATGTATAAATCTAATCTGCTTTTTTCCTTTTTTGGTATAAATAAGGATTGGAGGTATTTACCTTAAGAGTGATCTCTGGGCCGCCACCCAATTTTGAAGCAGGTACTAATTTGGATAGATTGACGTCATAACTTATACCTATTGAAAATTGCTCTCTTCTGTCGTAAGAGAAAGAAAGAATAGCTGCATCTTTATATCTGTAAAACAATCCAAAGTTGACAGAGGATCGTTTAATGATACCGGTATAGATCGAATTTTCTTTTATATAATATTTAATAACCGTGCCGGCTATCAGTTCTTTCGAAGGACCCTGAAATTGTAATAAATAAGAGGGAGCGATACCAATGTTTGTATGAGGGATTCCGAATAAAAAATCTCCGTGAAAAACATATTTCATATATAATTTCAAGCTGTTACTGTTGGATAAAAATGATTTATCCTGTTTGTTGATATGATATATAGCGATTCCGATATTTGCTTTTTTTTGTTTGTTAGAACTTACCACTTTATCCGTATACTTATAATTCCAGTTTAGACCGCCTCCAAAATCAGCATACACAAAGGATTGATTAGTAACGGATTCACCATTTTGAATATTGGAACTATATTGATAACCGTCGTATTGATTTGAAAAGACTAATTTGGAAAAATCAATTTTATATTGAGCTAAACTTCCTTGTAAGCCTAATGATAGTTGACTATTCTTACTGATAGGAACAAAAGAGGCTAATGATGCATTGAGCTGAGTAACTCCCATGTTGCCACTTCCTGCTTTGTCTGAATAAAGAGACAGACCACCTGCGAAACGGTTAAATGTACTTTTGGTAAAAGTCATAGATTGTCCGTCTACTTTATCCCAATTGGAAGTTTTAAATCTGCTTTCAACAGAAGCTCCATATGTTTTATAGGGAGTTGCTACACTTCTCCACTGATCGCGGTAACACGCAGAAGCCCTTAACACACCTGATTCCCCTGTTAGTGCCGGATTGATAAGAGAGGGATTTTCATTGAATTGTGAAAAATGAATATCCTGAGCGTTATAACGGCCTACAAGTAAAAGGACAAAGCTTAATATGTAATATTTAAAATTCAATTTGTCGCTATCGGATTAAAGTAATATCTCCTTTTTTATTAATGTTTGAGCCATTTGTCATTTCTGCTTTTATGTAATACATAAAAACGTCCGGACTAAGTATTTTTCCATTATACTTCCCATCCCAGCAAAAGCCTGGATCAATGGATTCATATACTTTCTCTCCCCATCTGTCATAGATAGCAATGTAAAATGATTTAACGCAATTTTCCCATCCACGCAAGCACAATTCATCATTTAATCCATCTCCATTTGGCGATAGAGCATTTGGTACACTATAACTGATGGGTTCTGCACATAATTCTTTGATAGTGACGGTTACGCAGGCTTGTGTTGTGCAGGAGCCTGCAGATGTTTGTGCGCAATACGATGTACTTATCAAAGGAGCAACCGTATTACTGGTACAAGTTAAGCAGCTTATGCCTCCGTTGGGTAGCCATGTAAAATTAGAACCTCCGCCCGAAAATATTGTTGTTTGTTCGCCGGATAGCAGAACGACATTGGGGCTCACCATTAAAGTGGGTGTATCTAACGCTTGTATCACTTGTGTTGTAACCGTAGTAGTGCAGCCTATAGTGTTTGTTACACTTAGGGTATAGATACCGGGTTGATTTACGGTTATTTGATTAGTGTTTGCACCGCTTACTATTCCCGGTCCACTCCATAAATAGGTTCCTGTTGCGGAACCTGATATAGTGACGGTGTTTATAAAACAGGTTAATGTATCCGGATTAGAAATCGTTACGGTAGGTGTTAGTATCTGTTGAGTAACACTAGTTGTTGCGGTAGCTGTGCAGCCGTTTGAAAAGTCAGTGACCGTTAGTGTATAAATTCCGGGAGCATTAACTACAGGATTCGGACTGTTAGTTCCGCTAACAATGCCGGGCCCTGCCCAGGTGTAATAGCCTGTTCCATTTCCTGATAAGGTAGCATTAGTCGTAAGACATGTTAGAGTAGTGGTGTTACTTGCATTTGCCATCGGTGGAGAGGTGTTTTCTGTTACCTCTGTTGTACAGGAAGATACACAGCCATTGGCAGGGTTTGTAATAAATATGGTATAAGTGCCGCCACTTGTTACCGATATGGAATGTGTAGTGGCATTCGTAGGAACCCAGGTATAAGTTATTAAAGGGGTAACAGAATAAAAATCTAAATTCACTACAGGATTGTAACAAGAAATGGTGCCGGTACTTCCACAAATAACATCTGGAGTATTAGAACTTTGATATACGTTGATGGTTGCCGTGGAGGAACATCCGTTGGCATCGGAAATAGTTAATGTGTAATTGCCGGGTGCATTGACAATGGCGGTTGCTGTGTTACCTCCGGAAATAACACCGGGTCCCGACCAGGTATAAGAGGGGGCACTAACACTGGTAGTTAATGAACGCGTAGGATGAGTACAAGTGATAGAATCAACCGGGTTGATACTTGCCACCATTGTTTGTACATTAGTTAAACTCACAGATGCAACGTACGTGTCGCAATTACTGGTTACAGTGGCCTCGTATACTCCCGGACACAGACCAGTGAGGCTGGTGGATGTTAGCGTTGTGTTTAAAACACTTGTACCATTGCTCCAGTAATAATTAAACGGAGGGCAGCCGTTAGTGGAAATACTTGCCGAGCCATTGCACTGACAGTTTGTAGGATTGACATAAGACATTGTATTGTTTAACGGCACCGGTTTAAGTTTAGAAATAACGGCATCGTAGCTTCCGGAATATACACCACTTATGTAAGAAGTACCGCTTTGTTGTATAGGGTAAGAAGAATTTATGCTAACCGCCGATACAGCTTCTGTGATAAATAAATTATTGGAAGCATCCATGGCCATATGCGTCGAAAAATCATTTCCATCTCCACCTATGTAAGTGGCCCATAATAGTTCTCCTGAATTAGTAAAGGAAGAGAGGTGGCCGTCGGATGTGCCACTTAGGCTATTAACCTGATAGCCTCCGGTGCATTTTGTTTTTAAAGGCATATCATTGGATTTGGTATCAACAAATAGATACAGGTTTTCGCAGGCATCAAGAGCTAACATATTTTCTAAATTATAAACCCCTAAATTATTGGCTTCATTTCTGCTACCTCCATAATAGGTTGCCCATAAACGGGTGCCGGTAGCATTGAATTTTAAAATGAAAGAATCACTATAGCCGCCAAATATTGGCTGAAAATAAGTGGTTCCACCGGGATTAAATACGGGAAAATTCAGAGAGCCGGTATAGCCCGAAACAAATATATTACCGGCTCGGTCAGTAATAATTGAATAACCTATATCGTGATCATTACCACCATAAAATGTACCCCATAACAATGTTCCATTGTTCGAGAATTTTGTAATGAAAATTTCAGTAGTGAAAGCTGCCGGCGACAATGGTTGAGAATAAGATGTTCCACCATTATTTGGTACAGGTAAATCAGAAGAACTTGTATGCCCCGTTACCAATACATTTCCCGAAAGGTCTGTTGTGATTGACATACCTCTGTCGCTTTCCATCCCTCCATAAAATGTTGCCCAAAGCCTGTTACCATTGTTATCAAATTTCAAGATAAAGACATCATCCTGAACAGTTGTTCCCTGAAAGTAAGTTCCTGAATTGTATGTTGGAAAATTAGCCGAGTAAGAAAAACCCGTCACAAAAACATTTCCGTTGTTATCAGTGGTAATGGAATACCCAGCGTCAGAGCTTTCGCCTCCGTAATAAGTTGCCCATAAACGTACACCGGAACCGTTAAATTTTAAAATAAAAGGATCCCATCCGCCACCGTATACTGCCTGAAAAAAGCCGCCATTATTCAGTACAGGGAAGTTTGGAGACACTGTAATGCCTGTTACAAAAACATTTCCATATATATCGGTAGTAATAGAGCTGGCATCATCGAGATCATTCCCTCCGTAATAAGTAGACCATAATAGATTTCCATTATTGCTGAATTTTACAATAAAAACATCATAGGCACCTCCATTATTTACTCCCTGAAAATACCCTCCTGATGATTGGGTTTGAATATCAATAGAACTGGTGTTACCTGTCACATATACATTCCCTGATTTATCAGTTGCTATGGATGTGGGAATATCTGTATTGTAACTTCCGAAAAAAGTTCCCCAAACTAATTGGGGGTCTATGATCAGATCACTATTTAAGTGATGGATATTTGTTTTTGGAAAATCAAATACAATCACGGATTCGTAGCCATGATCATTATTTAATTCGATGGGATGTTGTTGTGATAATACAAACCTGGAATTAATCTCCTGATGATCCATAAAACTTACGGGACTTTTCTCTTTGATATCACCTAATGCGTTAGTAATCTCTAACTCACCTTTCTTATTCACCAGGATCGGGTTTTTAGAAATATATGCCATTTGTATATGTTTGGCATTACCTCCGGGATGAACGATAAAGTCATATTTAAATCCTTTATCGTTACTATTATATAATATCCAATCAATATTCGGATAAATATTTTTGATGATGATCTTTTCGTAACTGTGTACATCTGTGATTCCATCCTGACAATGCGCTAAAAAGTATTGTTTAAAATGAGTGCTTTTGCCTTCGGTAGAAATATTATCCTTTTTGATGGTAGCACCTTTTAATGTCATATCAAAACGATTCCATTCTGTTTGGACGGTTTTATCGTTATTTTTTCCGGGGATGCTTGTGATGATAAAATAAGTGAGACCTTTTTCTGTGATATACAGATTTATTCCCGGTGTCTGTATGGTATATAAAATACCGGGAATTTGTTTCTCCTCTGTATCTGTTAATTGACCTCTGTTTTCTGTAAATAAAACAGGTTGGTTTTTCAAAAAACTGTCGGCGTTTGTCACTTTATTACTTCCTGAAACTACACTGAAGTGAAGAAAAAGAAAAAAAAGAAATCCGAACTTCAACGGGAGTTTATTTGAGAAAAGAGGCATGTGACTAGAATTATGTTCGTCTTATAAACATAGTAAAAAAAACAGTTAAAATTGTATAAAATTGGTATCTGGTTACTTTTCAGGAATAAGTGGCCGCATCCGTTAGTTATCTGGCGGGGTTTACGTATTAGTATTTAAGAAAGAAAGGGATTGTTCATCCGTTCAAAGCCAATACTGGTAGGCATTCCATGGCCACTATATACTTTCATGTGATCTCCTAAAGGAAACAATTTTTCTTTAATGGATCGAATGAGGGTATCATGATTACCCATCGGCAGATCGGATCGGCCAACACTGCCATAAAACAGTACATCGCCTCCAATAATAAAAGCGTCTTCTTTGTTATAAAACGAAATACTCCCCGGAGAATGCCCCGGAGTGTGTAATGTTTGTAAAGAAGAATTTCCAAATGTGATTATATCTCCCTCATTGATAAATGCTTTTGGCATAGGACTTTGTTCTACCTGCAAGCCATACATCGTGGCCGATTGTGTATGTTTTTCTATAAAATAAATATCCTTTTCATTTACTTCCGGTAGTAAGCCATAAGTGTCAAATACGTATTTGTTACCATTAATATGGTCGATATGGGCATGAGTTAAAATCAAACGTGTTGCTTTTAAGTTATTTTGTGAAATAAAATCACTTAATCTTTTGTTTTCGGACGCTGTAGAGTTCCCCGGGTCTAAAATCACACATTCTTTGGTTTCATCCCATAAAACATAGGTGTTTTCCTGAAAAGGGCCAAAGGTAAAATAGTGTACGTTTATCATAGTATTTTTAAATAATTATTTGCTAAATTTAGGGCTTATTATTCAATTTAATGAAGCGGTTACTTTCTTTATTTTTCCTTGTTCTATGTATTAAAACTACGTACGCGCAGTTCTATTACGGTTCTCAGCTGGAGTTTGGAAAAAACCGTATGCAATACCAGTCGTTTAACTGGACCTATTTTGATTTCGAACGCTTTCGGGTATATCTGTATGAAGGTGGACAGGAAATAGCCCGATATGCGGCCACATCTGTAGACCGACAATTGCCGATCATGGAGAAACGTTTGGATTTTCAGCTTGATGATAAAATTGATGTTATCGTTTACAATAATCAAAACGATTTTAAGCAAAGTAATATTGGTTTAGCCAATGAAGATAACGGAAACATAGGAGGTGTTACACGCATTATCGGGGATAAGATATTTATTTACTTTACAGGGTCGCATGCTGATCTGGATAAGCAAATAAGAGCGGCATTGGCCGAATTGATGATCGATCAGATGATGTATGGTGGAAGAACCAGAGATGTTGTGAGAAACTCTACATTGTTGAGTCTGCCGGATTGGTTTAAAAATGGCTTGATTGCCTATATCTCTGAAGGCTGGAATTCGTCTATTGATAATAGAGTGATGGATGCCATTCAAAACGATCGTTTCAGAAAATTCAATCAGCTAACAGGAAAAGAGGCAACCATGGCGGGGCACGCTATGTGGTATTATGTAGCTGAGGAATACGGCGAAGCGGTGATTCCCAATTTGCTATACATGACCAAAGTGAGCCGCAATCCGAATAATGCCTTCTTGTACGTACTAGGTACATCCGTGCAAAACATGACCATTGAATTTACCGATAAAATGGCAAAACGATATTTTGATTTCCGCGATAGTACACGTAAAAATCCCGTAACAGAGTCGGTTCTTAAAAATCAAAAGAAAGCCCGGCATTATTATCAGTTAAGAGTGAGTCCGGATGGGCAAAAAATAAGTTATGCGACTAATGAATTAAGTCAGTACAAAGTTTGGGTAAACACTATTGGTGAGAAAAAAAGCAAACGTCTCATTAAATTAAACCCAAAATTAGAGCGTATAGAAGATAATACGTATCCTTTAATAGCATGGCATCCAAACAATACCATTGTCTCCATGATCTATGAAAAGAAGAATGTGTTAAAGCTTCATACCTACGATACAGAAAGTAAAGAAACCAATAAACGTAATATCACAGGCTTTGAAAAAGTAAATGCGTATGCCTTTTCTCATGACGGTAAACGTATTGTAATGAGTGCAGTTAAAAAAGGAAAAGGACAATCCGATATCTTTATTTATACACTAAACACCGGTGGCGTTGAACAAATAACCAATGATGCCTGGGATGATAATAATCCTGTATTTGTAGATAATTCGAAAGGTATATTGTTTGAATCTAACCGAACACATGATACGATCAAGTCAACAGAAGATGCCAAGTTGTATTTGAAATTCTCGAAAAACAACGATGTGTTTTATTATAATGCAGCTACTAAATCCAGTTTGTTATACAGAGTTACCAATACACCTAACGTTAACGAAACTAACCCTCAGGAATACAGCAAAGGGGTAATCGCGTATCTTGGAGAAGCCAATGGCGTTTATAACCGATATATTGGTGTGATTGATAGCTCCATTGCATTTGTGGATACAACAGAGCATTACCGTTATTTTTACAATTCGAAAGCCATTACCAATTATCAGAAAAATATTCAGGAACAACATATTAATTCCCGTTACACCAAGTATGCAGAGATCATTATTGACAACTTTAAAGAAAAATTAATTGTAGCACCACTGGTAGTTCCTAAAGAATTAAAAGAAGCAACATTACATAACACCTGGTTTAAAGGAACGCCACGCACAACACTGGCCGACCCGGATAAAATCATGATTACAAATCCTGTAAGAAGGGATGAGAATTTAGGACCTAAGAAAACAGATACCACTACTCAAAAAAATGACGGTATTGATTTTGAGAATTACGATATTAAAGGAGATAAGAAAAAAGAAACAGCTCCTGTTACCAATACGACAAGGCCTGCAGATAATTATAATTCAGGACTGGCTGTAAAAAATCCTCAGGATGCAGGTGGAAATTCTTCCGGAGAATTACATTTTCCTATTCAGCAAAACTATTACACCAGTTTCAGAACCGATCAGGTAGTCTCTCAATTGGATAATTCATTCCTGGGAACTAACTATCAGCGATTTGCCGGTGGCGGAAGCCCTGTGTATTTGAATCCGGGATTAAACGTGTTGTTTAAAATAGGGTTAAGTGATTTATTTGAAGATAAACGGATTGTTGCTGGATTCCGTATTTCAGGAACACTGGATAATGAATATTTGTTAAGCTGGGAAAACAGAATCAAAAAGGTCGACAGACAATTGGTATTACACCGCCAATCATTTTTAAAAGTAAACGGTTATGCCGGTATTTCAAAAATACAAACACATGATGCCCGTTATACATGGAAAATTCCTTTCAGTGAAGTATCCGCTACTAAATTGTCTATCATGTACCGTAACGATAGAACGGTATTTGCTTCGGTAAGTGATCAAAGCTTGCCTCGACCAAATACATACGACAATTACGGAGGAGCAAAAGTGGAATACATTTTTGATAATACGAGAAAAAGAGGATTGAATCTGTATAACGGTACCCGTTTCAAAATGTGGGCCGAATACTGGCGATTGATCAAAGAAGAACGACATGATCTTATCACTTTTGGTTTCGATTTCCGTAATTACAAAAAGATTCACAGAGATCTGATCTGGGCTAATAGAGTAGCCGGAGCTTCTTCGCTGGGCAAAGACAGATTGATTTATTACATGGGCGGAGTAGATAACTGGTTGAACCCACAATTCGATAAAAGCATCAACATTGTAAAACCGGAACAATATCAGTTTCAAACATTAGCAACCAATATGCGTGGCTTTAGACAAAATGCCCGTAATGGTAATAATTTTGTGGTATGGAACAGCGAAATCCGCTGGCCGATATTTAAATATTTATTGAACAGACCAATCCGCTCTGACTTTATTCAGAACTTCCAGATCATAGGTTTTGGAGATCTGGGAATGGCTTGGTATGGTTCTAATCCATACAGCGAAGAAAATGTATTGAATAAAAATGTATATCCCGGAAATCCTGTAACGTTAACGATCTACGACCAAAAGGAACCTTTAATCGGAGGTTACGGGTTTGGATTACGTTCCCGTTTATTGGGGTATTTTATTCGTGTTGATTTTGCCTGGGGAGTAGATGATAAGAAAGTTCAGAAAGGAATGACTTATTTATCCTTAACAACGGATTTCTAAACAAACATGGAAAACAAAAAACCAATGACATTACAGATCGTCCTGATACTATTAACCGTTGGTTTGGCAGCCGGATTTTTAAGTGGGATGGTTGGTATTGGTGGCGGTATTATTATTGTTCCTGTATTGGTATATTTTTTAGGATTTACGCAACACCAGGCGCAGGGAACAGTCTTGTTTATGTTTCTTTTGCCAATAGGCATTCTGGGAGTAATGAATTATCATAAGCAAGGTTATGTAGATTATAAAACGGCTTTAATAATCTGTACCACCTTTGTTTTTGGAAGTTATTTCGGAAGTAAATTATCAATTTCATTGGATCAAAAGACGGTAAAACAAATTTTTGGCATCATCATTATTATTCTGGGAGCCAAAATGTTGTTTTGGAAATAATGGATATGAAACGATTAATTGCAACCTTCGCCTGTTGTTCTTTCTTATTGTCGCTGAATGCTCAGGACACTATTGTTTTAAGAAACGATACTAAAATTTCTGCCAAAATAGTAGAAATTAATCCATCAAATGTTAAGTATAAAAAAAGTAATAATGTTGATGGTCCAAATTATATTGAAGCGAAAGACAATATAAAATGGATCAAATATGCAAATGGTCTTGTTGATACCATCCAGGCGGATAAAAAGACCGCGCCTTTGTATGTGTCATCGCCCGCAAGATACGACAGGATAGAAAAAATAAACGGGAGGTATTTCTTTGTTGATAGTAATCATGTGCCCTTATCTAAACGAACGATAGGGATTAACCGCATTTTAATTAAAGCGAATTACATGAGTCAGGCAAAAAATAATCAGGATTTAAGCAGATTAGTGAAAGAAACAAAAAAGGGAAGAACATTACAGGCCGCTTTTGGTATAGCAGGCGTACCTCCTATTGTTATTGGTGTTGGAATAGGATTGGTGTCATATTTGATACGCTCTTCCTCCACTGACCCTGTAGAAAGAGACTCAGCACTTAATACGGCCTATCTTGGATTTGGATTGGCAACAGTAGGCGTTGGATTTGAAATAACATCTATTGTTAATGGATCATTAAAGCGTAAGAAATTAAAACAAACCACAGAGAAGTACAATGAGCTTGCTGTTCAATAGCTTATTTTCCGGCATTAATTGAGAACAACCGACTGATGGGCGTGGATTTTCCATTATCAGTAAATACGCCTCTTTCTGAACCTTTTACATCCTCTACCGAATAAAATGCACGGGGTGCATACAGGTGAATTAACTCAATAACCTCTGCTTTGTTGGTTCGCTTAACAATGGTGAAAATTAATTTTACCGGACCAAGTGCGCCCTGTCCGTCTACAATTGTGATTCCCTGATTTCGTTTTTTCAAGGCATCTGTTAATGGCGTAATATCTTCGCCTGTAATAATTCGGATGATCTGAGTGCCAATAGCCAAACGTTCTTCAATATACATACCTAAGTATGTTCCGGCACTAAAGCCTGCTGCCCAGGCAATAAAGCATGCTATATTATCCAGATGGCTAAATACCTGTCGCATGGCTACCAACCAAATCAGAACTTCAAAGAAACCAAGAACAGGAACGATTCTCCGAAAACCCTTGGAGATAAAAATGTGGCGCAGGGTTGCCATGGTTACATCTCCTAAACGGGATAGGAAGATAAGTAATGGTAATATGATCCAGCTAAAGTAATCGAAATGCATCTTAGTATATCTCCTCTAAAATTACATGTACTTTATCTGTAAATACAACGTTATATCTTTAATTATTAATAACCCGTTGTTTAAACAATAATTGTATTTGGCTAAAATTAACAGGCAATAAAGCAGAAATTTATATCATCGAAACACATCCGGAACATATCTCAACTCCGCTTCCTCCTAAGAAAAAAAGTGTCTGGAAGTTTTTAAAACGTTTGATTGTAACGTTGATCATTTCGCTTGTTGTTTTGCTTGGTGCGGGAGTATCTCTTGTTTTTATCTACGAAGAAGAGGTTGTTAATTTAATTATCAAAGAATTAAACAAACATTTAAAAACGGAAGTTCGTATCGATCCTAAAAATATTGATCTAACGATTATCCGATCATTCCCCGATTGCGCCATCGAGTTTAAGGAATTAACAGCTATGGATGCCAGGGAATTTGAAACAAACGATACATTGCTTTATGCCAAACGTTTGGCACTGGCATTTAATATCAAAGACCTATTCAATAAAAACTACACCATTAAAAAAATAGAATTGAGTAGTGCCCGTTGTCATTTAAAGGTTGATAAAAAAGGAAATGCCAACTATATGGTTTGGAAATCAGAAGGGACGCAAACTTCGGGTGATAGTTTGAAATTTGCCCTGGAGAAAATTACTTTAACGGATGTGGATCTGTCTTATAAGAATAGCAAGCATAGAATCAAACTGAATACATCTGTGAAAGAGCTTCGTTTTAAAGGAAAATTCAGTGATGACCAATATACATTAAAGACGGATGGTAACGCTTATGTGAGCCTGTTTCAGGTGGAGAAAGTAAAATACCTGAATAACAAGAATTTAAAATTTGATCTGGAATTTGACGTCAACGGATCAACGTATACTATTAAAAAATCCGAAACATTTGTTAATGCTACACATTTAGTAAGTAATGGGGCTTTTGTGGTTAAGGATAGTTTGCAATCTCTGGATATTAACTTTAACGGTAAGAATCTGGATATTTCTACAACACTGTCGTTGCTTCCTGAAAAATTTCAGAATCAGATTAATGATTATGAAAGTGATGGTGAGTTTTATGCCAATGGCGAATGTCATTACAAAAACGGGCAACCCTTTATAATTAAAGCAGAGTTTGGGATTAAACAGGCTACTATCACCTATAAAAAACAAAACACCACTCTTAAACAGGTTAACCTGCTTGGTAATATTGAAATGAATGATAAACGTAGTTTATTGACATTAAAAAATATTTCAGCTAATCTCAATAACAATACGTTTACCGGAGATGTGGAACTCTCGCATTTTGAGGATCCTTATTTAAAATTGAAACTGGCCGCTAATACAAAGCTGGAAGAATTGATCGCCTTTTACCCGATCGACACCTTACAGGAGCTAAGTGGAAACATCTCTATTAACGCAGAGATGGAAGGATTGATCAGTGATATGAAATCCAATGCTTATAGTCCTAATATTATGGCTAAAGGAAACGCCGTCATCAATAATTTAAAAGCAAAATTTAAACAATCTGAAAAAGAGATCAATGTGCCGGAGGGAGAGCTGCAGTTGAACAACCGCCACTTGAACGTATATAATTTAAAATTAATCAAAGGAAGTTCGGATGTGATGTTGGTGGGAGAATTACCCAATTTTTTAAGCTATCTGTTTGATTCTAAAGAACCATTAACGATTGTGGCCCAGGTAACGAGTGATAGGATTGAACTGGAAGACTTTTTATTTGGGGCAGGGCAATCCAGTGAAACATCTTCCATCAATATTCCTAACAATCTGGATTTTAACGTGTCTGTGAATGTAAAACAGTTAAGTTTTTCAAAATTTGTAGCTAATAATATCAAAGGCAACATGCTGCTCAAGAATCAAAAAATTGCGTTAAAGGAATTGAGTTTAAATACTACAGACGGAGAAGTAAAATTAAATGCTTTTGCTGATGTCAGTGGTGAAAATATTAAAGTATCAGGAGATTGCGAATTGACTAAACTAAACATTCAAAAACTGTTTACTCAATTAAACAATTTCGGACAAACAACTATTCAGGATGTCAATTTAAAAGGCTTTGTAACTGCAGGGGTTGATTTCACGGGAACATGGGATAAAAAACTCAATGCAGATTTGAACAGTATCAATGTAACAAGTAGTATCTTAATTGAACGGGGTGAATTAATTGGATTTAAACCTCTGGAAAGTTTGGCAAAATATATTGATGTGAATGAGCTGAGACATATTAAATTTTCTACACTCCAGAGTGCGGTAGAAATCAAGAACAAAGTGATTACACTTCCTAAAACATCTATTAAATCCAATGCGATTAATTTAGAACTGTGGGGTAAACACAGTTTTGATAACATGATCGATTATCACATTCAGTTGCTATTGAGCGAATTATTGGCCAAGAAGCCGCGTGCCAATAAAGATTTTGATGAAGAATTATCACTGGTGGAGAATGATCCTGAAAACAGACGCTCGGTATTTATAGTAATGACCGGGCCGATTGATAATCCAACAATCAAATATGACCGAAAAGGAGCTAAAGAAAAAATTAAAGAAGATATTAAGCAGGAAAAACAAAATTTAAAACAACTCCTAAAGGAAGAATTTGGTTTCTTTAAAAAGGATACGACATTGACAAAGAAGGAGAATCCGAAAGCCAATCAGAATTTCCAGATTCAGGTTGGCGAAGAAAAACCGAAAGCCAATAAGCCTCTGCAGCCTAAGAAAAAAGAGGAAGATGATGATTTTTAAATCAGATTGTATCCTAGGGCTTTGTTAAAAAAAACTATTCGACCCCGAAGGGGTCGAACATGAATAATTGAATATCGGTTCTATTGATATGCGACCCCTTCGGGGTCGAACAATAATTAAAATTATTTTCGAATGGAATCATTTTATTTTCTGGAATAAAACGGTTCAATGTTTAGTATAAGTTATTTTAGAGTTAGCCATTTTTTCATTACATTTATTTATCTAATTTAAAACACATGCAAGCATACGCTATTGCCATACACGGAGGAGCCGGTACTATTTTGAAAAGCACGATGACTCCAGAAAAAGAATTGTCTTACAGAACTGGCTTGCAGGATGCTATTGAAGCAGGGGAAAGTATTTTAAAAAGCGGCGGATCGGCTTTTGATGCTGTTGAAACTGCGATTATTCAGTTAGAGAATAATCCTTTATTTAATGCCGGAAAGGGCGCTGTGTTTACGAATACCGGCACTCACGAAATGGATGCTTCGATTATGAATGGAAAGGATCTTATGGCAGGAGCGGTTGCCGGTGTGCAACATATTAAGAATCCCATCTCATTAGCCAGAGCAGTGATGGAACAATCAGAACATGTGCTGCTCACCGGAAATGGGGCGATGGATTTTGCTAAAAAAGTAAATGCCCCGTTTGAGAATGACGATTATTTTTTTGTGCAATTACGTTACGATCAATTAAAACAGGCTCAACAATCTAATAGCATGATCCTGGATCACACAGAAGATAAAATAGAGAACGGTGAAAAAAAATTTGGAACAGTTGGTTGTGTCGCCCTTGATTTACATGGTAATCTGGCAGCAGGAACTTCTACGGGAGGAATGACCAACAAAAAATTCGGAAGAGTAGGCGACAGCTCCATTATCGGTGCCGGTACTTATGCGAATAATCATACCTGTGCTATTTCCTGTACAGGGCACGGCGAATTATTTATCCGCTCAGTAGTAGCTTATGATATTTCCTGTTTAATGGAATACAAAAATTTGTCATTAAAAGAAGCCTGTGACAAAGTAGTGATGGATAAGCTCGTAAAGATTGGAGGCGAAGGTGGTTTAATTGCGTTGGATGCCAAAGGCAATATTGTCTTACCTTTTAATTCGGATGGTATGTACCGCGCCAGTAAAAAACAAAACGAAGAAATATTTATTGGAATTTATAAATAATTCTTCGTTGTACTTTTTGGTCACCCTGAATCAAGTTCAGCATGGCTTTACGCCCCTGTTTTTGTTTTTAAAGAATGTAGCGATAAGTGTTTTGTTTTCAAATCAAAATTATCACCGTAGGACATCACGTGAACCGTTAGATTATCTATAGAAACAGGTTCTCCCATATCCACATCGGTAATATTGGTATGACGCATATTAGTAGCATCCACCAGGATAATTAATCCGGAACCAATCGCTTCCATATTATGACCTTTGGTAATTAATAAGCCGGTGTCTTCCCCCAAACCAATACCAATATTAACGGGGTTGCTGGCACAGGCATACATTAAACGGCCAATTCGTCCGCGTTGCACAAAATGTGTATCGATAATCACATTATTAATGAATCCTAAACCACCGGTGATTTTTACTTCGCCCTTTAATAAAGCTTCAGAACTACTGCCCTGATAGATCATATTATTAGAGCTAGCTGCTGCGCCTGCAGAGGTTCCCGAAATAATGAAATGTTCGTTTTCGTAACGCTCTAATAATAAATGATGAAAATTTGTTCCTCCAAAAATGGATGTTAAACGCAGTTGGTCCCCTCCTGTAAACATAACGATATCCGCATTTTTTAAACGCTCAATGTTTTTCGGATCGTTCGCTTCTTCGCGCGTTCTGATATCCAAAACGGCCGCAGTTGTTACATTTAAATTTTTAAACGCTTCAATATATTCTTCTCCCACTTCAACAGGAATGCTGCTGGCGGTTGTAATGATTTCGATACGGGATAAATTACCTTTTGCAGATTCGTCGATCATTCTTTTTAAAATTCCTTTCTCAAAAAACTTCAAATTCTTTGGTAAGTTTTCAGGAGTATTTGAGAAACTGCCTTTATCAACTGAACCTCCAATAATAATTAATTTACCTTTTGGTGTCATAAACTTAATTTTAGTGTAAATCTATCGTAAAAGAGTTACAATTAATCGATTTTCAAGATAGTTTATACCATTATTTTGAACAATAAATAGTTTATGTAGAAAACATGAATTATATTTAAGAAATACTGATTCAACTCTTCTTCTCCAATTAACAGGGCAACTAGATAATTATGCTTCAGAATAATGAACTCTGAAAGCATACCTATTGTGTTTGTCAAATATTAACTAGAATAAAACAGCAGCTTATGAAAATTATTGAAACAAAAGTCATGCGAGGGCCTAATTACTGGTCGATCAACAGGAAAAAATTAATTGTGATGAAGTTGGATCTGGAAGAATTGGAAGAACTTCCCACAAACAAAATAGCCGGTTTTGAAGAACGTATTGAGCGTTTAATGCCGAGTTTAATGCAACACCGTTGTTCGGAAGGAAAAGAAGGTGGCTTGTTTATCCGCATTAAAGAAGGTACCTGGATGGGGCATGTGATCGAACACATTGCTTTGGAATTGCAAACCCTGGCAGGCATGGAATGCGGTTATGGAAGAACCAGAGGAACCGGAACCACCGGCGTTTATAATGTGGTGTTTTCTTATATGGAAGAAGCGGTTGGTTTATATGCCGCAAAAGCAGCGGTTAAAATTGCCGAACATTTGATCAGCGGAGAAACGTATGATATAGACACTGATATACGCCATATGCGTGAATTACGTGAAAATGTACGTTTTGGACCTAGCACAGGATCTATTGTGGATGAAGCCATTGCGCGAGATATTCCGTTTATCCGCATTAATTCTGAATCCTTGGTGCAATTGGGATATGGAAAAAATCAGGTACGATTCAGAGCAACCATGACAGATAGAACAAGTTCTATTGCCGTTGATTTAGCCAGTAATAAAGATGAAACCAAACGATTATTAAAAGATGCGGCTATTCCTGTGGCAAAAGGTGTTTGTATTTCAAACCCTGATGATCTGGAAGATGCGATCAAAACAGTGGGGTTTCCTCTGGTATTTAAACCATTGGATGGCAATCATGGGAAGGGGGCTTCTATTAATGTAAAAACACTGGAAGAGGCCAAAGCCGCATTTGATCATGCAAAGAAATATTCACGAAAAATTATCATCGAAAAATTTATCACCGGATATGATTTCAGGGTGCTGGTTATTAATAACCGTTTCATCGCTGCCGCTTTGCGAGAGCCCGCTCACGTGATAGGCGATGGACAATCAACCATTCAGCAATTAATTGATAAAGAAAATCTGGATCCGCGAAGAGGTTACGGACACGAAAATGTATTGACCGAAATATCGGTTGACCGGGAAACCCTGGAGCAACTGGCAAAGAAAGGTTATACGCTGGAAACGGTTTTAAAGAAAGACGAACATTGTTATTTGAAAGGCACCGCTAATTTAAGTACAGGTGGAACGTCTACAGATGTAACGGATACCGTACATCCGCATAATATTTTTATTTGCGAACGAATTTCACGGGTTATTGGTTTGGATATTTGTGGTATAGATATTATGGCATCTAACTTAAGTGAACCTTTGGAGCTAACAGGTGGTGTTGTGCTGGAAGTTAATGCCGCACCGGGTTTCCGTATGCATTTGGCGCCTGCAAAAGGCTTGCCTCGTAATGTGGCGGCACCGGTTATAGATATGTTATATCCAACCGGTAAATCATGCCGTATTCCAATTATTGCTATTACAGGTACTAATGGAAAAACAACCACTACCCGTTTAATTTCTCATATTGTCAAAAACAATGGGTTCAAAGTAGGTTTTACAACAAGTGATGGTATTTATGTGGGTAATTCTATGCTAACTAAGGGAGATACAACCGGACCCATTAGTGCGGAGTTTATTTTAAAAGACCCCACGGTTGAATTTGCCGTATTGGAAACTGCGCGCGGCGGTATTCTACGTTCCGGTCTTGGTTTTAGCCGTTGCGATGTAGCGGTTGTTACCAATATTCAGGAAGATCACATGGGACTTTCGGATATTCATACCCTGAAAGACATGGCTAAAGTAAAAGGGGTGGTGGCCGAAAGCGTGAAACGCGATGGATATGTTGTACTTAATGCTGATAACGAATACTGCGCCGGTATTTCAAAAAATGTGAGTTGCAACGTAGCATACTTTAGTATGAACGAAAACAATAAAGTAATTATTGAACATTGCAAAAAGGGCGGTATTGCTGCTATTTACGAAAACGGATTCATTACCATTAAAAAAGGGGATTGGAAATTCAGAGTACAAAAAGTAACGAGTGTGCCTTTAACCTTTGGTGGCCGTGTTTCGTTTATGATCCAAAATGTATTGGCGGCTACGTTAGCAACGTATGTATATGGTTTTGCTACAGAAGATATTGCTACAAGCCTGGAAACCTTTATTCCTTCGGCAGCACAAACGCCGGGGCGTATGAATATTTTTGATTTCAAGGAATATAAAGTAATGATTGATTTTGCACATAACGCAGATGGCTTCAGAGGGATCAAAGAATTTTTAACAACGATTGATTCCACTTCTAAAATCGGTATTATTACAGGTACCGGTGACAGAAGGGATGATGATATCAGAGACATGGGACGTATCTCTGCTGAAATGTTTGATCACATCATTATTCGTCAGGATAAATTTTTGAGAGGAAGGCAAGCCGAAGAGATTGTGAAATTGTTAGTTGAAGGGATTCATCAGGTGGACCCTGAAAAATCGTATGAATATGTACCTAAAGAAATTGAAGCCTTAAATCACGCCTTTAGTATTGCCAAACCGGGCTCGTTTATTGTAGCCTTGAGCGACGTCATTGATAATGCCATTGAAGTAGTGCATTCTTATCTGGATAAGGAAAGAGCAATGAAATAGATTTCTTGTTTCGTTTTACAAAAAAGCCATCTGCTCATAACAGATGGCTTTTTTATGTTTTTATAGTTTATTCGCGCGAGGGATTGTTGCGTAAATCCTTTTTTGGAACAAAAAAGATTGAAGCAAAAGCCCGGTCAGGCTCCCGCCTGGCGCGCCCTAATTAAATAAAAATTTCTTATAAAGCTTCGTACTCACTCTTCACAAAATCCGCCAACTCTTTCACATAAGCCGGAGAGAAATCAAATTTAATGCCCGCCGCTTTATACAATTCAGGAATGGTTTTGGTATAGCCTAATGATAAGGCTTTCTTGTAGTTTTCCAACGCTTGCTTAGGATTTTGTTTGTAGCTGCGCCACATAGCAATGGCACCTAATTGGGCCATTCCATATTCGATGTAATAAAAAGGCACTTCGTATAAATGTAGTTGTGCCTGCCACGAACGTTGCAAGTTGCTTTCCAATCCGGTATAATCTACCACGCCTGTTCCAAAGTCTTTACTGATCTGCATCCAGTAGGCATAACGTTCTGTCAATGTATGCTTTGGATTGGTATAGATCCAGTGTTGAAACTTATCAATAGAGGCGATCCAGGGTAACCCTTTTAGTACATCGTTTAACTGCTCTTTCTTCGCTCTTTTAAAATCATCCGGGTTAGGAAAAAAAGGCTCCCAGTGTTCCATACTGATCAGTTCCATGCTCATACTGGCTAATTCTGCTACTTCGCTGGGTGTGCTTTTAAATTCAGTTAATTCCAGGTCAGCTGCTAAAAAGGCATGCACGGCATGTCCGCCTTCGTGTACCATGGTTACCATATCGCGGTGTAAGCCAACGGCATTCATAAAAATAAATGGCACGTCGGTTTCCATTAACGGATAATTATAACCACCCGGTGCTTTCCCAATGCGTGATTCTAAATCCAAACGTTTCATTTCCTGCATTGTGGTGATGCATTCTGCAAAATACGGATCAATGGTATTGAAACAGGCAATTGTTTTAGTTGCCAGATCAGCGCCGGTTGTAAATGGTTTTAACGGTTCTTTACCTTCCGCATCAACCTCTTTATCCCATGGCCTGTAAACCTCTAATTTTAATGCATCTTTACGGGCCTGCTCGTTTTGTTTTACCAAAGGAACAATGTGTTGTTGTATGGCGTCCTGAAAGTTATAACAATCCTGTACGCTGTAATCAAATCGTCCAAGCTCTTCGTGCTTATAATCTCTGTAGTTGCTAAAACCTGTGTTTAAAGCAATCTTATGGCGTAAGGCAATTAATTCATCATATAATTTATTTAACTCTTCTTCATCCTGGGCTCTGCGCGTTTGTATCTGATGGTAAATGCTTTCACGTAAAGCCCTATCATTGCTTTTAAAATAAGTGGCGGCTTTTTGCAAGGTCATTTCTTCTCCTTTATAAGTAATGGTTTGTGCGGCCGAAATATTACCGTATTCCTGTTCTTTTTGTCGGAGTTCTGTATTTAAAGCAATGTTTTCTTCGCGGTACAATTCAATGCTTTTTTTAACGCCACGTACATATACAAAGTACGTGTCCTTTTCTAACTGATCAACAAACGGGCAATCAATTAATTTTTTATTTAAATCATTACTATACGGAGAAATATGTGGTTCAATTTCTGTGACAAAATAATTGAATGATTCCTGTAGCTCCTCATTTTGAGTGTTACAGGTCATTTTAATGTAACGCCAGGCACCATCTTCATTCAATACGGCTTCCAGTTCGCTGTGGTCTTTCATCCATTGTTTTAATTCGGTAACCGAATTAATTTTTCTGGTTTTTAATTCTTCAAAAAAAGGCTCTAACCGTTCCCAATTACTTACTCTAAAATCGTTTGAAATATAATGACGTTCCATACTATTATGTTTTATGGATTGAAGATAAGTGTTTATTAATAATTTGCCAATTGAAAGGGTAATAAAGATTTGGGCGTTTAGGGCGTGTCCCTGCGGGCCGGGCTTTCGGCACTCGCTTTTTTATTTGTCCTGCGGAGCAAATAAAAAGAGCTCAGACAATGCCTCAATCCCTCACGCGGGTTTTACGTTTCAATGTTCGGAGTTTACACTTCGATCTTACTGCAAGTCCAGCGTGAGGGATGCAAGCGGAAATCCTTTTGCCTGCCTTTTGCAAAAGATTGTATCCGCCAGCTGGCGGACCGACGGCGCTGACTCTTTGCGCCGGCACGCCCAAAATATAATACAAACAAAAAAGCCCTCTCTTTTCGAAAGGGCTTTCAATAAATATCAGTAAGCTGATTAAGCTACACCTGTTTTTCTCACACCGGCTGTTTTTTTAACACCTGTGCTTGTTTTGGTTTTGGTAGTATCTTTCGTAGCTGTTTTTTTAACGGCTGCTTTTTTCTCGGTAGCTGCTTTTACAATTTTCTTTTCGGTAGATTCTTCTTTAGTTTCTGCTTCTTTCACTTTTAAGTTACCGGATGTTTGTAAGCCATTATACCAGTTAAATAATTTACGCATGTTACTGGTGTAAACACGCTCTTTATCATAATCCGGTAAAACTGCTTCAAAATATTTAGTAATTGCTTTATCGTCGGCTTTTGCATCAATGGCAGGTCCGCCTTTTTCTTTATCAAAAATAGCTTTCATGATCTCAGCCACCGGTTTGTCTTCGCCGGTAGTAAACATGCTAATATCTTCCAACGAGCTCACTTTAGCTGTAGAGCTAATAGAGGTACGTTTTTTATCTGCTAATCCTTCTACAATAATTCCGTTTTTAGATTGAGCAACCACTTTATATAATCCCGGTTGTCCACTAATGGCAATAATTCCTGTTAAATCAATCATCGTTCTTTTTTAAAAAATTTAGAAAACAAAAATAGTACTTTTTTAGTATTTACCGCATAAAATGGCTAAAAATTAACGACTTCTGTGCTTTTTGGTGCTATTTATAATTTTTGTCAAAGTATCCTGAAAAAAACACAACCCTGTTTTGTATTAATTAAAACATTTGAATGATTAATAGAATCAATAGTTCGATTAATGAGTGAGATTAAAAAGGAATGAGATTCTTAAAAGCATTCTGTTTACGGGCAAAGCACAGCATTTGAATAAGTCAAAACACGCAAAATCTTACATCCCTTAACAAAAAAATAAATACAACGTACAATTATTTTTCACTTTTTTTTATAATTTCTTTAATTGCCTGATACATAAGCAAATTAGCCAGTTATCAACGATTGATGTTAATTTCTCAATGTTAAAAAAACTATCGGAATGTTAATTTCATTTTCTAAAAATCCAACCATTTTTAATCAGATTTGTAGAACGAACTTTACAACAATTACGCTCTTTCATTTTGAAGAGATTTATATATAAAGAAGAAAAAATTATGACAGAACCAATACTAGCAGAAAACAAAGACCGCTTTGTTATTTTCCCGATCAAGCATAACGATATCTGGGAATATTATAAAAAATCCGAAGCAAGTTTCTGGACCGCCGAAGAAATTGACTTATCTAACGACACCGCCGATTGGAATAATAAGTTAAATGATAACGAGCGTCATTTCATTAAACATGTTTTGGCATTTTTTGCTGCAAGTGATGGGATTGTTAATGAAAATTTAGCAATCAACTTCTTAAATGAAGTGCAATACCCTGAAGCCCGTTTCTTTTACGGTTTCCAGGTGATGATGGAAAATATCCACTCTGAGACCTATTCTTTATTAATAGATACATACATTAAAGATCCTGTTGAAAAGGATAAATTATTACATGCGGTTGAAACAGTACCATGCGTAGGTAAAAAAGCCGACTGGGCTTTGAAATGGATCAGTAACGGAACATTTGCAGAGCGTTTAATTGCCTTTGCAGCAGTAGAAGGGATCTTCTTCTCCGGTTCTTTTTGCTCAATTTTCTGGTTAAAGAAACGCGGCTTAATGCCGGGATTAAGCTTCAGTAACGAGTTAATTTCCCGTGACGAAGGCTTACATTGTGATTTCGCCTGTTTATTATATTCAGATCATGTTAAGAATAAATTACCTAAAGAACAGGTAACTAAAATCATTACAGATGCTGTGGTTATTGAAAAAGAATTTGTGTCCGATGCTATTCCTGTGCGTTTAATAGGAATGAATGCCGACCTGATGTGTCAATATATTGAGTTTTGTGCAGATAGATTATTGGTAGCTTTGGGCTGCGATAAATTCTATAACGCTACCAATCCTTTCGATTTCATGGAAATGATCTCGTTACAAGGCAAAACCAATTTCTTCGAAAAACGTGTTGCTGAATACCAAAAATCAGGTGTGATGAACAATAAAGAAGAAAACAACGTGTTTAATCTGGACGAAGATTTTTAGGCAAAAAATTCGTCGGTTAAAATTCCCAATTCGTATCTCATTGAAAATCATTGAACAAGGTGCAAATCTTGTACGGGAATCCTAGCCTCCAGAAACTCGTTCTTTGAATGTTAAATCTTTTGGTCGGCCTCCCCGGAGGCTTATCAGATAAAGAAAAAATAATTAACCACCACTTTGTTAATATCAAGTTGTGGCAAACAAAAAAAAAGACAATTATAGTTATAACTTGTTGTAACGAAACTAATACTCAAAAACTAAGTAAAACCAATTAAAACCAAAGGCAAATGTTTGTAATAAAAAGAGATGGCACTCGAGAATCTGTGAAATTTGACAAAATCACAGCGCGCGTTCAAAAATTAAGCTACGGCTTAGATCCTGCATTCGTTGATCCGATTCAGGTAGCTAAAAAAGTAATTGACGGTGTGTACGATGGCGTAAGCACTGTTGATCTGGATAATTTAGCAGCTGAAACAGCGGCATCATTAACAACCAAGCATCCTGATTATGCTCAGTTAGCATCGCGTATAGCGGTAAGTAACCTGCATAAGAATACGATTAAATCATTTTCGAAAACGATCGACATACTATATAATTATGTAGATCCTAAAACCAATCAAAAAGCGTCGTTAATTGCCGATGACGTTTATGAAATTGTGATGAAAAATGCACAGTTGTTGGATTCATCTATTATATATGATAGAGATTTTGGTTATGATTATTTTGGTTTTAAAACATTAGAACGTTCTTATTTATTAAGAACGCATGGTAGAGTTACAGAACGCCCTCAACACATGTTAATGCGTGTATCCATTGGTATACACAAAGAAGATATTGCAGCAGCCATTGAAACATATAACTTAATGAGCGAGCGTTGGTTTACTCATGCTACTCCAACTTTATTTAATGCCGGTACGCCAAAACCGCAAATGAGTTCTTGCTTTTTATTACAAACCAAAGATGACAGTATTGATGGAATTTACGACACTCTGAAACAATGTGCCCGTATTTCTCAATCTGCCGGAGGTATTGGTTTAGCTATTCATAAAGTACGTGCTACAGGTTCTTATATTAAAGGAACCAACGGTACATCCAATGGTATTTTGCCAATGTTAAAAGTATTTAACGAAACTGCCCGCTATGTTGATCAGGGCGGTGGAAAACGTAAAGGGTCTATTGCTGTTTACCTGGAGCCTTGGCATGCTGATATCTATGAATTTTTAGATATCCGCAAAAACCATGGTAAAGAAGAAATGCGTGCCCGTGACTTATTTACAGCTTTATGGATCCCGGATTTATTCATGAAACGTGTAGAGGCAGAAGGCGAATGGAGCTTAATGTGTCCTAACGAATGTCCTGGCTTATATACGTCTCATGGCGCAGAGTTTGAAGCCTTGTATACAAAATACGAAGAAGAAGGAAAATTCCGCAGACAAGTAAAAGCCCGTGAATTATGGGCAGCAATCATCGATTCTCAAATCGAAACCGGTAACCCATACATGTTATTTAAAGATGCGTGTAACTTAAAATCAAACCAAACACATTTAGGAACTATTCAATCCTCTAACTTATGTACTGAGATCGTTGAATACACTAGCCCTGATGAAGTAGCAGTTTGTAACCTGGCATCCATTGCTTTACCTCGTTTTGTGGATGAAAAAACAGGTACATTCGATCACCAACGTTTATTTGATGTAACATATATCATCACTAAAAACTTAAATAAAGTAATTGACCGTAATTACTACCCAATTCCTGAGGCTCGCAATTCAAACATGCGTCACCGTCCTATTGGCTTAGGTGTACAAGGTTTGGCAGATGCCTTTATCTTAATGCGTTTCCCTTTTGAAAGCGAAGAGGCTAAAAAACTGAATGCTGAGATCTTTGAAACAATCTATTATGCAGCAATGACTGCGTCTAAGGATTTAGCAATTAAAGATGGTCCTTACGAATCATATCCGGGTTCTCCGTTATCAAAAGGTATTATGCAATTTGATATGTGGGGTGTAACACCAAGCCCGCGTTGGGAATGGAACGTGTTAAAAGAAGAAGTAGCAAAATACGGCGTACGTAACTCGTTATTGGTTGCTCCAATGCCAACCGCGTCTACATCACAAATTTTAGGTAACAACGAATGTTTTGAACCATACACATCTAACATTTATAGCCGTCGTGTATTATCAGGTGAATTTGCAGTTGTAAACAAACACTTATTACGCGACTTAGTAAAATTAGGTATGTGGAACGATGCCCTGAAAAACAAGATCATCGGAGCTAACGGTTCGGTACAAAACATTCCTGAGATCCCACAAAACATTAAAGATATTTACAAAACTGTTTGGGAGATCAAACAACGTACGATTATTGATATGGCTGCTGACCGTGGTGCTTATATTTGCCAGTCGCAATCATTGAACCTGTTTATCCAGGATGCCAACTTTGCTAAATTGTCTTCTGCACATTTTTATGCATGGAAAAAAGGATTAAAAACAGGTATGTACTACTTACGTACAAAAGCTGCTGCTGATGCTATTAAATTCACAGTTGATCAGGCTGCTTTATCTGTACCGGTATTAGGTAACGAAGATGCGTTATTAGTAGAACGCGGACAAACACACATCTTAAGCTTTGAAGAGCAACAAGCACAATTAAGCTGTTCTTTAGACAATCCTGAAGGATGTGAAGCTTGCGGATCATAGTTTTGTCACGCTGAGCGGAGTCGAAGCGTGTTCTAAAAAAAACTGAGCACGAGAACAAAAGAAAATAAGTTTAACCCTGAAAAAGGCCTCTCTGAAATTTTTGGAGAGGCTTTTTTTTGAAAAAGCGAAAAATGAAAGAAAAATTACAAGAAATCAACGAAGGATTACAAGAGAGACTAAAAAGTCCTTTTGTTGTAACTTTTTTAATAGTGTGGACTGTTCGTCATTGGAGATTAGTTTTTATTGTTTTTTCATTTGATAATGAATTTACCCAAGGATACAAAAAATCAATTATAGAAGCTTATATATATAGTCATGATGGATGGTGCGGAATGTTTTGGATGCCAGTTATATATTCATTTGGATCAATACTTTTCTATTATTTAATAAGCTTAATATATGAGGCTTTAAACCTTATTTATTCGAAATATGGTAGGCCTTTTATAAATCAATTAGACAGTAATAGATTGGCATTAAGCGAAGATTTAGAAAAAGAAAGGGATCGAATTATCGAGTTAAGAAAAGATGTCAAATCTCTGAAATTAAATGAAACTGAATTGAATGATACCATAAAAATTATTCAATCTGAATTGGATAAGAGAAATTCTGAATATTCAAAAATTCAATCAGATAAGCTTTTATTGGAATTAGAGTTAGGAAAAAAAGTGGACTACGATGATATAAAAAAAGAGGTAGATATATTAAAATATGAAAGAAGTAATCTTGAAAATAATTTTATCAAACAACTAGATCAAGATAATAAAAGGCGAGCTGAGTATCTAGAAGAAATTTCTAAGGCAAATACATTAACAGAACTGTTTAAAAATAAGTATCCAAAGGAGTATCAAGAAATTTATTCTGAAAATTTCGAAAAAGAACTAGAAAAGATTCAGCAAAACCTAGTAACTATGTCTAAATTGTTTGAAGGTGACTGGGACATAACATATACATACTCAGGAGAAAAAAAAATCTTCAAAAAGATGTCTATGCAATCAGATAGTTTGATGGTTGAAAATAATGCTGATAAATATAGAATAACTGAATTTAAGTTTGATGCAAGTTCGAAGACAATAATTTTTAATCGATATAAAGATTTAGGAAATAACCTTTCTTCGCCGGAAAGAATAGTGTTGAAAGTTGAAAACGATAAAAAATATATTGGAACATTAAATTCAGTTACACAAATTGAATTTGAAAGAAAAAATGGCATTAAGGGCAAACTAGTAAATCTTTAATCCGTTAAGTAATATTTTGTAACATTGAAATGATCTTTAAAAAGTGATATCACAACTAATTGGGATTTTGTATTATATTTAATTAATGAAATATTTTTATACATTGTTTGTTTTTCTTTGTCTATCATGCGAAATAAGGACGGCCAAAGATTGCGGATTAAATGATTTAGTAGTTGGTGTACAGCAATTTATTATGTATGAAAATGGTGAGTTTATATTAGAATTAGGACTCGGTGGTGTTGATGGTAAATACGAAATAAAAGGAGATACTGTATATCTTGATTATGATGAAGATTTAGACGATGGCTGGCCCAATAAAATAGTAATAACGAAAAAATATTTTATTACAATTCCAAATACTGGTCGTAGAGATACTGTAAAAATTAGCAGATATGCACGTAATACGGATTTATAAATCTTTTCCCTCGCTCTGCTACATTTATAATATTGAGGCAATTAATCAATATTGCCAAAGCTAGAGTTTTGTGTTTAATACTTAAAATATCTATTTTTAAAGAAATATCTACATGCTATTAATTCTTGTTATAATATTGGTTTTATTGCAGGTTGGCGCTTATAAACTTGCTAACAAAGTTAAAATGACACGCCCTTACCTGAAAGTGTTGATTGTTTTTCTTATACTTGATTTTTCCTTTTACCCTTATTTGTTTGACATAACTCGCCCAGGTGAAAGTAGACCTGGTTTTGAATTAACAGATTCTAATTATTTAGTTAGGTCATTTCTAACGGGTGCAGCGATCATTGTAATTACTCATGTCATCTGTTTGAATAATGATAAAGATAAGAACAACAAATCCAATAGAGGGGATTTGTAAAGACGTACTAATCTTTAAAAACCCCATTATAAAATTACTTTTCTTTATATTTTTAAAGAGTGTAAGTTAGAAATGCCCAGGTAAAGCTCGGTATCGTGCAAATACCATATAATAAAATGAGGTACCAAACTGGTACCTCATTTTAATTTAAAAAACCGGAATATTTTTTCTTAGTATTTTACAACCGTATTACCTGCCATAACCACTGCGCCGTTTCTTGCCAACGCTCTGCCGCTTAGTGTAGCACCTGTATTGAAGCTAATAGATTGCATGGCCATTACGGTTCCTTTAAAGTCAGTAGTTGTTCCAAAAGTTGCAGAACTGCCTACTTGCCAAAAAATATTGGATGCTG
>JACQAK010000202.1 GCA_016194985.1 Bacteroidota bacterium | reverse complement strand
CTATGGTTGTTAATAGGTAGTGTTTTACATAAGAAAAACATTGAAATACAATTAATTTACGACGATCAGCTTCCGGCTAACTACTACATAGTTAGTTATAATGTGCTAACGCATTCAACAAAAAACAAAATAGCACTGGTAAATGGACTACAATACCAAACGGCCTCGTGGAATAATTTTAAACCCAAAGCCAGTAACTGCTTGGTTAATTTTAAAAGTACAAAAAACACTACTATTAGTTTGTATTTTAGTACTGAATGGTACAAGAAAAATTTACTTACAAATCAAAGATTTAAAAAAAGTAATTTTTATAGTTTCTTTGAAGCGAAAGGAGAAAATATGATATGGCCTGATGTAAATGGTACAAGTAATGAAATGATCGAAAAAGCATTTGGTTTAACTAAATCACCAAGTAAAACAGAGTTAAAGAATTTTACGACACATATATTTGACTATTTAATTGATAATTATAATATAAATCACCCACGTAATTTTTCCATTAAATCAGATGTTTTAATTAAACTTCAAAAAATTGAACAAGAGCTAAATGAAAAACTTTTAGGCAATTTTCCAAGTATAGAAACTTTAGCCACTAACTTTAATATATCGCCTACAAAACTTAAAACAGATTTTAAAATGGTTTACGGGGAATCTATCTATCAATATTATCTTGGCAAGCAGTTAGATTATGCTAAAATATTAATAGGAGAAAAACAAATGAAAATAGGAGATGTATCACGTTTATTGAAATATCAAAGCGAAGGGAAATTTACTGTAGCTTTTGAGAAAAAATTCGGAGTTTTACCATCAAAAATTTAACCCCTAATGTTACTGTAAAACTCTGCCAATTTTGGTGATATATAAGAGTAATTACATTAATTTCACTGATCAAAGAACTGACTAAAATGATACTTGTGGAAAATAAATTGATGTAAAGTTTGTTAAGTAATTTTCCCGGAATTGATTCCTTAACAAGTTATGTTAAAATATCACCACAAAATTTCCAAAAGATTCATGTGTTATGTAAAGCCAAGAAACCCCCTTATTTGATAAACCTATTCCTCGGAATAAATTGATCCATCCTTTTGCAAGATGGCTTTACATTTGTTCAGACTTATTTTTTTTAGTTTCATATATAATTCTACAAAAAATTAAAACCAATAACTAAAAAGTAAAATAATAACCAATGTGTGAATAATGTAATTTTTTTTCAGAATTATATAACATTTTTAATATTCAGATCACTATTCTTGCGCAGGGCAAATAAAAAATCAACCTACTTGCACTAATCCAAAAACAAAATAATGAAAGACGAACAAAGCAACCCTAAAGTGCTTAAAAATCAATACATACCCACTGCTGAATTTTACAGCCAGGTGATCGATAGTCTGCAGGATTATTCGATTTTTACAGTAGATACAGAACTGAAGATTAACAGCTGGAATTCGGGTGCCACAAAAATATTTCAATACGAAACAGATGAAATCATTGGCCAACATTTCGATGTGATCTTTACGGATGAAGACCGGAAAATAGGAGCGCCCGAACTTGAAATTGAAACCGCTTTAAAAGAAGGAAGAGCCGTTGATAATAAATGGCATTTATGTAAAGACGGCAGTAAATTTTATGCCTATGGTCTGGTGTTTCCTTTACTTGGCAAAAACGGCGAAATGCTGGGATATGTAAAGATCCTGAGAGATCTGACCGAGCGAAAAAAATCAGAAGATTCGATTACCAACTATGTAAAAGAACTGGAAGACCTTAATACGCATAAAGAAAGTGTTCTGGCTATTTTATCACACGATCTGAGAAGCCCATTGGCCGGCATCATCAGCACGGCAGAGTATCTGAAATTACATCACAGCAAAATGAAACCCGGGGTGATCAGCGAAATGCTTGAACTGCTACACAAATCGGCCAAAGAGGAACTGGATATGCTGGATTATTTAGTGGAATGGGCCAGGATAAAATACGCATCCGATGTATTTACTCCCAGCAAACTAAAACTTACGGAATATGTCCAAAAAGTATTTGATACATTGAATGAGAATGCCGCTATAAAAACCATTAATCTTCATAACGACATTCATGAAAATACCAGTGTGTTTGCAGATGGAAAAATGCTTATCTCTATTCTTCAGAATATCATTTCCAATGCGCTCAAATATACAGATGCCGGAGGAACCATTGTGATTACCACCAAACAAAATGAAGACAAACTGATTATTGAAATAAAGGATACCGGTATTGGCATGGCCAAAGAAATAGCTGAGAAATTATTTACCCCACAAATGAATTCGCTTTCTAAAGCCAGAGAAACCAATAAAGGCGCCGGAATTGGGTTGCTATTGGTGAAAGGCTTTCTCGAAAAAAACGGCGGCGAGATATGGGTTGAAAGCAGTATTGGAAAGGGTTCTTCCTTTTATTTTACATTACCCATTGACAAACCCTTATCGGTTATCGAAAATCTAAATAAGATCGATACTCCTGTTTAATTTACCATGCTTATCAATAGATTCAACGACGCCTGAGTACAGGATGCAAAAGGTTCGGGCAATGCCTGAACCTTTTTATTTTAAAACGACTTGGGTATGCTGCAGGATCATCAATCGCTCTGAGGTGCATAAAACATATAAACTTCTTAACAGGTATTCACAAAAAATTATTTTCAATAAGGATAAGCCTTTGTGTGTGTTTTGATGTAAGATTTTTTGAAAAATATTTCACTTCTCTGTTTTCTGTTGAAAACCCTTATGCCTTAAAATTTTCTTAGCCCCATTTGATAGGTTACATTTGAAACGTAAGCAATGCCTTTCAAACTGTCTCATCTCATTGCTGTTCTCATAGTATTACTGCACTTAATAATATAAATGATATGTTATGCGAAAATTCAGTATTTTAACGTTTCTCTCGTTAACCTCAGTGGCAATTCAATCTCAAAACTATGAGATTGATCGAATCAAAGAACAAATTAAATCAGAGATTATAAAAGCGGAGCAGGATACTGATTTGCTTACTACAAAAGCCATTAATCTTTTCTTTGCTAAACGTGTTGCCAATTATTTATCAGGCTCACAGGAACTCAGTTTATTTACAAACTACGCTTCTATTAGTACCGAAAACGACAGGCTCTCTATAGGCCAGAACATTAATTTACCCAAAGATAGTGGCAGAATCAGGCACAGTATTTCGATTGCGTTTGAAGCAAATATCAAAGAAAAATGGGCTAGCTTATATGAAACAAAAGACTGGAGCAAAGAGATGGGCATTAATTTAAAGTATACATATATAGGAGGAGGAAGCATTAACTATAAAACGAAAGATCAAACCAGACAACAATATCAAAAAACAACCAGGGACTCCCTGACAAAACAAACAACCATTCTTACTGACCAATTCAGCTACATGATCGATAAAAGAAAAATCATAGATGCTTCTATTAATTCGAAATTAACAAAAGAATGGGACGATTTTACCAAAGAAATTACTGCTTTACAGGATACTGCAACAATCAGGAAGTTAAAAGAAAAAAAATTAAGCAAATTATCAAAAACATATAAGGACGAATTTGCAAAACAAGAAGAAGAAGCCGTAGAAGATCAGGAAGATTTCCGAACTTATAACCGATCGAGGGTATGGTGGTGGAGCTTTGGGGCATTTGTGCCTGTTTCAGATAAAAAATATACAGTTGCTGATTCGTTCAGCATTAATTCACATGCCAAGTATTTATATCCACTCGAAGTTTTTACAAAAATAAATCAACTGCAGGAAATAAAAAACAGCCGGTTATTTTTCAACATAGGCTATAAAGGCTTTTTAAGTAATTCCATTAAATCGGAAGTGACAAAAGGTTATGATGTAAATACCTACAAAGCACTTAGCACGAGTAATGATACCAGCATCGTAAGTACCTTGGAAACAAATAAGGTATATGTTGGCTCATTTGAGTCGTATTTTACGTCTATAGTCAAAGCCCAACTAATTTGGTTTAATAAAAAATGGGATTACATAGGAGTAGATATTTTTTGCGAAAAATATTTCGGGAAATATGACCCTATTAATGCCGGAATAGGCTTACCCATTAATTTAAAAGGCAAAGGAGATGATACCAAGGTTAATTTTGAATTGGTGTTTAAAGCAACCGACCTGAGTAATACAATACAACCTACAAAAACATTTGACGAAAAATTCACTATTGGATTTAGTGTAGCTCTTCCTTTTGGAAGTATTATTTATTAATCCCTAACCCCTTATATTATGGCAAAGAAAGTAACAATCAAAAAATCAGCTGCAAAAAAACCTGCAAAAAAAGCCGGCGCTAAAAAAAGCAAGATCGAAATTTTAACCGGTAAATCCAAAAATTACTCCCTGGAAGAAGCGTTGAAAGATGCTCTCACCAATGCTCAGGTAATGGATACCGACTATTATAAATATGAACTCACAAAACTGGAATATGAAACAGGAGGTATTGCACAGGTACATAACCTTATTGTTACCCTTAAACGAACAGTTCCTCAATAAAACCATCTATTACCTTTGGCCGTAAAATAAATAACATGGCCCTTGTAGCAGGCTATGATGCATCACTTACACATATACAGTTAAGAACAAGCCTACTATTGATGAATAGAAGCATACTACTATGGAAACAGAACAACAAAACCCTCAGCAACCACAACACCTAAACCTGGCCGTGAGAACCTATTTTTTGCAACAGGGCAAGCACATTGCCAGGCTCAACGACATTTTAGATTCCAACATCCTGACCCACTACCTTGGTAAGTGGCTATCGGTATTGATAGAACTGATCCTGTATGCCTTATTCGTTGGCATCATCATTTGCCTGTTTCAAATACCTCATAATATTCCGCTGGACGATAACAACGAACTATACAACAAAGATGTGGCTAACATCATCCTTTGTCTGCAACTGGCCTGCGCCATATTAAGTTTACCCATCCTTGCCTTTGCCATTTTACTGGGCCGCAACCGTAAAAAAAACACCCTCATCAGGCAGGCCTACGAAGAAAGCCTTGCCATGAAACACAAGTTTGATGAAGCGGTAAAAACCTTGAATTTATAATGCTTAAAACAAGGAAATATCGGTTGTATGACTTATATTTGGGTAATTACCAAATAATATGGATAAGAAAGAATTAAGCGAAAGAGACATAGAAAATATCTATATCACTCCTGCAATAATAAAAGCAGGTTGGGATTTATCTACCCAAATAAGACAAAATGTGACGCTTACTCCAGGGCCTGTTATTGTGCGTGGAGAGATGTCTGCGCGAAATAAGAAAAAGAAAAAGTTTGCAGATTATGTTCTTTCATGGAAGCCAGGGACAAGAGTGGCAGTAATTGAATCTAAAGAAAACAATTTATCGGTTAGTAGTGGTATGCAACAAGCATTAGGTTATGCTGAGATTTTAGGTGTACCAAGTGCATATAGCTCAAATGGTGATGCCTTTGCAGAACACAATAAAGTTGCCGTAGAAGGTCAAGATATTGAAACTGAATTTCCATTAGATAATTTTCCAACACCTGAAGAACTTTGGAAGCGTTATAAAAAATTTCATAATATAGAAGATAAAAAAGAAGAGCTTGTGTTAGAACCATATTATACTGATGGTTCAGGCAAAGAACCAAGATATTATCAAGTTGAAGCAATCAATAGAACAATTGAAGCTGTAGCAAGAGGTCAAAATCGTATTCTTTTGGTGATGGCAACTGGTACTGGTAAAACTTATACCACTTTTCAAATCATTTGGCGCCTATGGAAAGCAAGAGCTGCAAAAAGAATTTTGTTTCTTGTTGATAGAAATATTTTAGCAGACCAAACTTTAGTTAATGACTTTAAGCCTTTTGGTTCGGTAATGACTAAAATAAAGAATCGGAAAATTGATCCATCATACGAAATTCATTTAGGTTTATATCAAGCGCTAACGGGGCCGAATGAAGATGATAAAATTTTCAAAACTGTTTCCCGAGATTTCTTTGATTTAATTGTAATTGATGAGTGTCATCGTGGTAGCGCTGCTGAAGATTCTTCTTGGCGTGAAATATTAAATTATTTCGATAACGCCGTGCAAATCGGATTAACAGCTACACCAAAAGAAACAGAGTATGTTTCTAACTTAACTTATTTTAATGAACCAGTATATACTTATACTTTAAAACAAGGTATTCAAGATGGTTTTCTAGCTCCTTATAAAGTTATAAAAATTGATATAGATAAAGATGTAGATGGGTGGACTCCTCCTGAAGGTATGACGGATGATTTAGGTAATCCAATTGAAAATCGAATCTATAATCAAGCTGATATGGATCGAATTTTAGTCCTTAATCAGCGTACTAAATTAGTAGCAAAAAGGGTCATGCAGTTATTGAATGCCACAAATCCAATGTCTAAGACAATTATTTTCTGTGAAGATATAGACCACGCAGAACGTATGCGTAAAGCAATTGTAAATGCGGCCGGTAAAATAGCAACAGAGAATCCCAAATACGTGATGCGTATTACTGGAGATAGTGTGGAAGGTAAAGCAGAGTTGGATAACTTCATCGACCCAGAAAGTAAATTTCCTGTAATTGCCACTACATCGGAGTTAATGACAACAGGTGTAGATGCAAAAACTTGCAAATTAATTGTACTTGATAAAACTATCAGGTCTATGACTATGTTTAAACAAATCATAGGTCGTGGTACTCGAATAGATGAAGAATTCAACAAATTCTTTTTTACAATTATGGACTTTAAAAAAGCTACGGAGCATTTTAAAGATCCTGAATTTGATGGCGAGCCAGTCATAATATATGAACCTAAGTCTGGTGATGATCCTGTGCCTCCAGATCCTCCAGGTGATGATGAAGGTGAAGAAGGACCTGAAGTTGACGAACCAGGTTCACGAAAAATAATTGTGAGCGGTGTTGAAGTAAAAATAAAAAACGAACGTATTGAATATTTAGGTGAAGATGGTAATTTAGTCACAGAATCCTATAAAGACTTTTCCAGCAAAAAAATAAAAGAGGAGTTTGCTTCACTAGACAATTTTTTACAAAACTGGAACGATGCAAATAAGAAAAAAGCTATTATTGATGCACTAGAAGAACACGGTGTGATATTAGAAAATTTAGCTGAGTCAGTTGGTAAAGATTATGGCGATTTTGATTTAATATGTCATGTGGCTTTTGGACAACCTCCGTTGACAAGAAGAGAAAGAGCAAACAATGTTAAAAAGAGAAACTATTTCACAAAATATGGAGATAAGGCAAAAGCAGTGATAGATGGGTTATTGGAAATGTATGCTGATAAAGGAGTGGAAAGTATTGAAAATGCAAAAGTTTTAAAATTAAAACCATTCTCTGATATTGGTACGCCAATGGAAATAATAAATGACATATTTGAAGGAAAAGAAAAATACGAACAAGCAATTAAAGAATTAGAAAACGAACTATTTAAACAAGATAAAACAGCATGAGCAATGTATCAGGTGTCATAAAGTCCATTCAGGATATAATGCGTAAAGATGTAGGAGTTGATGGAGATGCACAACGATTAAGCCAATTAGTATGGTTATTCTTTTTGAAAATTATTGATGATCGAGAAGAAGAATTAGAACTCACTGAAGAAAAGTATAAATCACCGATTCCAGAAAAATTACGTTGGCGCAATTGGGCAAAAGACCCGGAAGGTGATACAGGGGAAGAATTACTTAAATTTATAAATAACGAGCTTTTCCCTACACTACAAAAAAAGCTAAAGATAGAAGGTGACAATGGCAAAAGAGCACTCGTCATAAAAAATGTATTTGAAGATGCTTACAACTACATGAAGTCAGGCACCCTGTTGCGACAAGTTGTAAATAAGATATGTGAAATTAATTTTAATGCTTCTGGCGACCGCCATACATTTGGTGGTATTTACGAGCAAATATTAAAAGATTTACAAAGTGCAGGTAATGCAGGAGAGTTCTATACGCCAAGAGCTGTTACAACTTTTATTGTTGATAGAATAGCTCCTAAATTAGATGATACAGTATTGGATCCTGCTTGTGGTACTGGTGGATTTTTAACCAATGTTATTGAATATAAACGCAAACACTTTGTTAAATCACCCGCAGATGAAGAAATATTAGTAAACTCAATTCATGGTTTTGAAAAGAAAGCACTACCACATTTGCTTTGCACAACTAATATGATTTTACATGGTATAGATGTGCCATTTAATATAAAACATGATAACACATTGAGTCGCCCACTGCGTGATTATACCAATGCTGATAGAGTGAATGTTATTGTGACTAATCCTCCGTTTGGCGGGATGGAAGAAGATGGAATTGAGAACAACTTCCCTACTAATTTTAGAACGAGAGAAACAGCCAATCTTTTTTTAACCTTAATTATTCATTTGCTTAAAGATGAAGGCCGTGCAGCAGTTGTATTACCTGATGGCTTTTTGTTTGGTGAGGGAATTCAAACGCGAATAAAAGAAAAACTGCTAACTGAATGTAATCTGCATACCATTGTGCGTTTGCCTAATGGAGTATTTAATCCATATACGGGTATTAAAACAAATATCTTGTTTTTTACTAAAGGCAAACCAACTGAACATATTTGGTATTACGAGCACCCATATCCCGAAGGTGTGGTTAACTATAACAAAACAAAACCCATGCGTTTCGAAGAATTTCAAGCCGAAATTGATTGGTGGGGTGATGAAAAAAATGGTTTTAAAAAGAGAAAAGAAAATGAAAAGGCTTGGAAAGTTTCAGCAAAAGATATAATTGAACTGAACTATAATTTAGATATTAAAAATCCACATGTTGGCGAACGAATAACTCACGACCCTGAAGAGTTACTTTCAATCTATAAAAAAGAACAAGTTGGGATTTCAAATTTACGCAATCAGTTAAAAGGTATTTTGGCAGAAGCATTAAGTAATAGAGGAAAATAACATGATAGATACGATTGTAAATAATTTTGATATTTGGACTGATGCTCAGGGGATTAAATCAAGGACGAGAGTTAAAGGCGTTGAAAATATTAGTTTAGAAGGTATTGCCAGCTTAAGAGAACTGATTTTGGAACTAGCAATTCTCGGGAAATTAGTACCGCAAGATCCAAAAGATGAACCAGCTTCTTTCTTGTTGAACAAAATTAAGAAAGAAAGAGAAAATAAGAATATTGTAAAAAAAGAAAAAAAAGAAGGACAAGCTTATTCTGGGAAAATTTTCAATATTAAAATACAAGGGTGGGAATTGTGTAAACTTGAAGACATAGGTGATACAAATATTGGTTTAACATATTCGCCTAACGAAGTATCAGATACAGGAACAATTGTATTAAGATCGAGCAATATTCAAAATGGGGAAATTGAATTGTCCGATATAGTTAGAGTAAATAAATTCATAAAAGAAAATGTACTTGTTAAACAAGGGGATTTATTGATTTGTGCTCGAAATGGAAGTAAGAAATTAGTTGGCAAATGCGCTTTAATCAGAAAACTACCGGAACCGATGGCTTTTGGTGCGTTTATGGCACTATACCGCAGTCCATTTAATGAATATTTAAGAATCTTTATAGAGTCCCCAATTTATCGTAGAAACTTAGAAGGAGTAGCAACTACTACTATAAATCAAATAACACAAGATAATTTAAAGAATACTTATATTCCACTTCCACCGCTTGCTGAACAAAAACGTATTGTAATTAAAGTTGATGAACTAATGGCCTTATGCGATAAGTTGGAAAATGAACAATTCAACAATTTAAAAACTCATCAGGTATTAGTTAAAACTTTATTAGAAACACTAACTCAAGCGAAGGATGCAGACGAATTGCAAATAGCATGGAATAGATTGTCTGTACATTTTGATGAACTTTTTTGCACTGATGATAGCATAGATCAACTCAAACAAACAATACTACAATTGGCAGTTATGGGTAAGTTGGTTAAACAAGACCAAAATGATGAACGGGCAAGTGAGTTGCTTAAAAAGATAGAGAAAGAAAAAGACAAATTAGTTATAGATAAAAAACTTAAAAAGCAAAAGCCACTTCCGAAAATTGCTGAGGAAAACAAACCTTTTGTAATACCAAGCAGTTGGCTTTGGGTGCCATGGGGAAGCGTTTTAGCTTATGATGACTATCCATTTAAAAGAGGACCTTTTGGGAGTTCGCTCAAAAAGGATATGTTCATCGAATCTGGCTATAAAGTTTACGAACAATATTGTCCAATAAATGATGATTGCTCATTCGAGAGATATTACATATCTGATGAATTATATAAAAATCTTGAAGGATTTGCAGTAAAGGCAGGTGATTACTTAGTTAGTTGTTCTGGAGCCACTTTAGGAAGAATAACGCAAGTGCCTGATGATTTTAAAGAAGGCATAATAAATCAAGCATTATTAAGAGTAAGAATGAATCATAAATATATTGATAAGGATTTTTTTAAATTACTCTTTAGATCTCCCTACTTCCAAAAAATGATTTTTGATAATTCAACTGGATCGGCTATTCCTAACGTAAAGGGAGTTAATGAACTTAAAATCATGCCAGTACCATTTTTGCCAATAGAAGAGCAAAGAAAAATTGTGAAAAAAATCGAAGAACTATACAATATTTGTGACAGACTTAAGGAAAAAATATTGCAGAGTCAAAAAATAAAAGGTGTTCTTTCTAAGACAATAGTTGAAAAAGCTGTTCAATGAATGCTTTAGATGTAAAATACGTTACCCCTAAAGAGGATAGGAAACTATGGTGCGAAAAGGATGATCACATCTTATACGAGCGTTATGTGGAATTTAATGAATGGTTTGATAGTGATGAAGGAATCGATAAAAGAGCAGAATACGGCATTGAAAATTTATCCCAACCAAGCAAAGCTTTATTTGCTGGTGATTTTGGAGCCTATAACGTTGAGTTAACCTCATTCAGGAATTCAGTTAAGCAAGAAATTTTAAGTAAAGAATTTATTGAAGAATTAACTGGAGATGATCACTGGTATATGAATAATGTAAAGCGTTTTGGGCAATTGATTGGCGTGATAATGGAAGGCAAAACAGTACCTTTCGTTGGGGCAGGAATCTCATCTCAAATTGGTTTTCCTACTTGGAAGCAGCATCTCATTGAACAAGGTAAAACATCTGGAATTAAAGCTACTCAATTAACCAAATTATTAGATGGTGGGCAATACGAAAAGCTGATAGAGGAAATTGAAGTTAAAGGCTTCAGAGACGCTTTCTTGCGACAGATTAAAGATACTTTCTCTGAAGAGGTAGAACCAAATGATACCTACAGATTAATCACTGATCTTTTTCCTAATAAGGTTTTAACAACTAATTATGATCAAACTTTAGAGCAAGCATACAAAATATTTAAGAGTTCTAAAATTCAGATTATCGAAAGCTCAAATATTTTAGAAAATCTTGATTACACCCGAACAACCGTAATAAAATTGCACGGCGATATAAATTACCCACCAAAATGTATTATTAGCAAAAAACAATACGAAGACGCTTATGGCAATGGGAGTTTAGACCTTTCTAAAGATATTCCTTCTTTATTAAAATATTATTTCGAAACAAAGAGTTTATTGTTTTTGGGATGTAGCTTAAACAGAGATAGAACAATGGAAGTATTTAAAGAAATTAAAGATGCAAATCCAAACGAAGTGTTCTCTCATTTTACATTTGAGGCAATGCCTGAAACAAAAAAGGAATTGGAAGCTCGCAATAATTATTTGGCAGGCATAGGTATTGCTGCTATTTGGTACCCAAAAGGCCGTTACGAATATATAGAACAGATGCTACGATTAGCATTAAATGAATTGAGATATAGAGGGTATTAGTTAAAAAGTAAATAAAATGGAAAAAAAGACTTGCTTTATCATCATGCCATTCTCTAAGGCTACTGTCAAGGGAGAAGAGTTAAACGAAGAAATCTTAACTTATATCTATGAAGATATTATTAAGAAAGCAATTTCTGAGTATTTAAAAGATGATAAAAAAGTCTTTGACGATATATCACGTTTTAATTCAAAAATTGGTTCTATTGTATCTGGGATTGCTAAAAACTTAAATTCTTCTGATTTAGTAATAGCTGATCTTACAGGATTAAATCCTAATGTAATGTATGAATTAGGAGTTCGACATACATTAAAGCGTGGAACAATAATTATCACACAAGATATTTCAACATTACCGTCTGATTTAAGAGACTATCTATGCATTGAGTATGTTTATCCTCATAAATCTGTAGATTACAATAAGTGCTACGAAAAATTCAAATCAGACTTGCACAAAACAATTGATGAAATATTTAGCACTAACAAATACGATTCGCCAGTTTTAAATTATTTAAATGGAAAAGAGCAATATTGGAGAGAAGACGAATTAAAAACACTGAAAAACAACATCGTTGTTGCAAATTACATTTATGAACAATTTGTATTGACTAGGAAGTTAATTTATAGAGTAATTAAAAAGAAAGAAAATTTACCGAATTCAATTTTTGTATCTGTTTTAAGTAACTTGTTGGCAGGAATTGATGATTTGAAAATATCAATTGAAACATCCATTTTATACGAAAACATCGTTGCTGGAAGATCAATTATAGCGGATTTAGTTAAAGACATTGCCGCAAATGAACACATGTCAAACTATTTTAAATCCGCTCCTGATGATGTGAAGATGATTTTTAACGCTTATAATATCCCAGCAACTGAAACCAAAGTTTTAAATTATTTTGCTTTATATGAAGATGTAATTTCAGAGATAAATTTGTATAGTGTATTTTCAAAATGGGAAGATTTTTACCAATATTTTATACTTGGTTTAGAAGAGTATATTGAAGAAAGATTAAAAGAATTTGGTATTAGTGATGATGAAGTTGAAAAAATACTAAGTAATTAGACATGGAAAATAGACCATTATTTTTATTTGGAAACGGGCTTTCTATAGCTTTATCTCCTGAGTTCTCGTTAAAAACAATTACAAATAAATTTATCGCAGAACTAAAAGATGAAGAAAAAGAATTTTTTTATGAATTATGTGGTGGGCAAGAAAATTTAAGCTTTGATGATTTTGAGCATAATTTTTCAATGCTTGAGGATGCGTATAATAGTGTAGTAAAATACAGAAGATTTATTGAATCTAATACAGGAGCGGTTTTTTTAAAAAGGTTTTCTTTAAAAGATCCTGAGTTGGGAGATCATGAAGCAATAATAAAATCTTTGTACAACAAATATATTTTTCAAATACTTACGCTTATTCGCGGTAACGTTACAAAACAAGGCATTATTGATAAGTTAAGCGGTTTTACTGCGTTTCTAAAGAAGGAACTTGCAGCTGGGTCAAAAGCTTATGTATTCACATTAAATTATGATTTGTTAGCTGAAGCTATACTTTTAGAAGATATAGGTACTGAAAACTTTACAGATTTTTGTTCATCAACTAGCAAACTCAAGGGCACAGAAATTCCAAAGTATGACTTCG
>JACQAK010000201.1 GCA_016194985.1 Bacteroidota bacterium | reverse complement strand
GTTCAATGCCTGTCAATCAGTATTTACAACAGTTGATATTGCTGTTCTTTCGGCAGCTGTTGCCGATTACAAACCTAAAACGGTTTCTGATACCAAAATTAAAAAGAAAGAATCCGATCTTTCTCTGGAACTGATTAAAACTATTGATGTTTTGGAAACCCTTGGTAAACAAAAAAAGCAACAAGTATTGGTAGGTTTTGCTTTGGAAACCAATAACGTGATTGACTATGCCAAAGAAAAAATTGCCAAAAAGAATCTCGATTTTATAGTTGCCAATTCTGCAACCGAAACAGGTAGTGGTTTTGGTGTTGACACAAACAAAATAACTATTATTGATAAACACAATAAAATGTATAATTTTGAGTTAAAAAGCAAGCAGGATGTGGCGAAAGATATTGTTTTGTTTGCTATAAATTATATAAAGACTCATGCGTAAATTTATCTATATAGTACTTTTTTTTATTGCTGGTGAAACGGCTTTTTCTCAGGAGCTCAATTGTCAGGTAAGTGTCGTATCTCCTCAAATACAAGGAACTACCGAAAAACAGATATTTGATCAGTTGCAAAAAGCCATTTTTGAGTTCATGAATAATACAAGATGGACCAAAGATAATTTTACCACTCCCGAACGAATAGATTGTTCCATATTAATTAATGTGACCAATAAATACAGTACTGAGGATTACAGAGCCACTATTCAAATTCAGAGCAGACGTCCTGTTTTTAAGAGTTCCTATTTTTCGCCAACTGTAAACTACATCGATGAAAACTTTACGTTTAAGTATCAGCAATTCCAGCAACTGGATTTTAACTTAAATACTTATTCCAATAATCTGACTTCCGTTCTTGCTTATTATGCTTATATCATCATTGCAAATGATTATGATACATTTTCTAATCTTGGCGGCACTGAATATTTTCAAAAAGCTCAAATGATCGTATCGAATGCTCAAAGCACCTCTGATCCGGGCTGGAAATCATTTGAAAGTAATAAAAACAGATACTGGATAGTTGAAAATGCCTTACAACCTGTTTTTCAACCCATCAGAGAATGTATGTACAAATACCATCGTTTGGGATTAGATATCATGAACGAAAAAGCTGACGATGGCCGAAAAGAAATTTTAAAATCTACGGATCTACTATTGGGCGTTTATAAAAACAGACCGGCTTCTTTTGCCATGGAATTATTTTTTAATGCCAAAACGGATGAATTAGTCAACATTTTTTCGAAGGGGCAACCTGATGAAAAAGCAAAAATTGTAGAAACCCTCACCACGGTTGATCCTGCCAATTCTACCAAATATTTCAAAATTCAGGGCAACTAAATTTTAACAATTAAATCACATGCTTTGCGCTTGATGTATTAATAGTTTTATTAGTTTTGCCGTCTTATAATTCAGATTTTATGAAGAAATTTTTATTCAGTATCTCATTATGTGCATTTGTTCTATCAGGCGTAGCACAAGAAGAAACAAAAACAGAAGCAGCCAAGCTGCAGGATGAAGCAGATAAACTTAAAGCATTACAAGCCGACACCGTAAAAGCTTGGAAATTAGGTGGCGTTATCTCTGTTAATGGTCAACAAGTATCATTATCCAATTGGGCAGCAGGTGGAAACAATTCTATTTCTGTTGCCGGTTTAGTAAACGTATACGCAAAATATAAAAAAGGGAAAGCAACCTGGGATAATAACCTGGAATTAGGTTATGGGGTTATAAAGCAAGGAAACAATAAAAAATGGTGGAAAAATGACGATAAAATTCAATTTTCATCTAAATATGGTCATCAAATTTCAAAAAACTGGTATGCAACCGCGTTAGCCGATTTTAGAACCCAATTTACCAATGGGTACAACTACCCTAATGATTCTATTTATATCTCTAAATTTATGGCGCCTGCCTATGCTTTAGCTGCACTTGGATTTGATTATAAACCAAACAGTCATTTTTCTGCTTTCATAGCTCCAGTAACTGGTAAATTTACTTTTGTGCAAGATGATAGTTTAGCGAAATTTGGTGCTTTTGGTGTTCAAAAAGAAATCAGAGATCCTAACGATGCTACTGTTATTACCCAACACTATTTAAAACACAGAGAAGAGTTTGGAGCTTATTTTAAAATGCAATACCAAACTAAGGTAATGGAAAACATTACCTTTCAAACTGTATTAGAGTTATTCTCAAATTATTTACATAATCCACAAAATGTGGATGTAAACTGGAGTACATTAACCACCTTTAAAGTAAATAAATTTATTTCTGCAACATTAGCCACTCAATTGATATATGATGATGATGTTAGCGTAACACGTAGCAGTGGAGATAAAAAAGGAACATTTGGTCCCGATGTTCAGTTTAAACAAGTATTAGCAGTTGGATTTACGTATAAATTCTAATTGATACTGGCATAAAAAAAGCGGGATGATAACTCATCCCGCTTTTTTTATGCGTCGGTTTATTTGGCTGTTAAAGTGATATAAGGAATGATCATTTCTTCCAAACTTACACCTCCATGCTGAAAGGTATTTTTATAGTACTGAACGTAATGATTGAAATTATTCGGATAAGCAAAGAACTTATCTTCTCTTGCAAAAATATAACGTGTACTCACATTTTGTTTTGGTAAATAGGCATCAGCAGGGTTTTTAATTTCAAACACCTCCTTTGCATTATAATCCAACGCCTTACCTTGTTTGTAACGCAAATTTGTATTTACGCTCTTATCACCCACAACCTTAGTAGGCTCTTTCACATGAACAGTTCCGTGATCCGTTGTAATAACTAATTTGGCATTTTTGGAGGCTATGAATTTGATCATATCCAACAAGGGCGAATGTTCAAACCAGGATACGGTAAGACTTCTGTATGCCGGTTCATCATCCGCCAATTCACGAATCATTTCCAATTCTGTACGGGCATGGCTCAACATATCCACAAAATTATAGACAATCACATTTAACTTATTATTCATTAAGTTAGACATGTTTTCTGATAGTTTTTTTCCGGCAGCAAAATTGGTAATTTTATTATAGCTCATTTTCACGTCTTTAGCCAAACGTTTTAACTGAGCATTTAAAAAATCTTCTTCATGCATATTTTTTCCTCCTTCATCCTCATCATTTTTCCACCAATCCGGATGACGTTTTTCCATTTCACTAGGTAAAAGTCCTGAAAACAAAGCATTTCGGGCATACTGTGTGGCAGATGGCAGGATACTAAAAAACAATTCCTCACTATCTACTTTAAAATAGTCCTGAATAATAGGTTGAATCATTTTCCATTGATCGTAACGCAAATTATCGATCACGATTAAGAAGGTACATGGGTTATGATCCAAATTGCTAAAAAATTTATTTTTCAATAGCGTATGGCTCATGGTTGGAATACTGGAATTAGAACCATTTAACCAGCTCAGGTAATTTTTCTCGATGAATTTAAAGAACTGCAAATTGGCATCTGCTTTTTGCATTCTTAATACTTCAAGCATGCCCTTGTCCTGGTTTTTATCAATCTCCAGTTCCCAATACACAATCTTTTTAAATACTTCCTGCCACTCCTGCCAGTTCAAATTATCAGAGAGGGTCATGCCTATTTCCCTGAATTCTTTTCGATACTCTGTATTGGTTTTTTCTGATACCAAGCGCTTATTATCCAATGCTTTTTTCAGAGATAATAGTATTTGATTTGGATTCACCGGCTTTATAAGATAATCGGCTATTTTGCTACCGATGGCATCTTCCATAATATACTCTTCTTCACTCTTGGTAATCATAATTACCGGCAAATCAGACTTTAGCTGCTTGATTTTAGTTAAAGCTTCCAAACCAGAGATGCCCGGCATATTTTCGTCGAGTAACACCGCAGATAAACTGGTATTTTCCTTCACTATATCAATGGCTTCATCACCACTTAAGGCAGTGATGATTTCATACCCTTTACCATTTAAAAATAAAATATGAGGTTTTAATAAATCTATCTCGTCGTCGGCCCAAAGGATGGTTATTTTTTCCATAAAATTTGTTTTATTAATGATACGGTTCTTCCCGCAGTTTTATTGTGTAAATTAACTTTTGTTAAGAATTTATTGCGGCAAACGCCCCACAGGCAAATAACCCGGCAGTTTCAGTTCTTAAACGGCTTTCGCCCAATGCTACAGGTAAATAAGCGGATGATAAAGCCAGAGTAATTTCATCTTTTGTAAAATCACCTTCAGGGCCTATTAAAACTGTAAATGATTTATGAGACGTGATGTATTGTTTAATGTGTTGCTTTGATTCTTTTTCGCAATGCGCTATTAATTTTACATCATCCGTATTATTCTTAATGAATTCTTTGAATTCTATTAATGAATTTATTTTGGGAATATAGGCTTGTTGACTTTGTTTTACAGCAGCTTCCGCTACTTTTTTCAAACGATCATCTTTGATAACCGTCCGTTCTGAATTTTTACATTTGATAAACGAAATTTCATCAATGCCCATTTCTACAGCTTTCTCCACAAACCACTCAATACGTTCGATATTTTTTGTGGGGGCAATGGCAATATGTAATTCATAATTTCTGGTGTGTTTAACAACTTCTTTTTCGAGCAAAGAAACAGCACATTGCTTAGCATGAGCCGCTTCTATCTTACCAATGGCACGGGTTCCCATTCCATCAATTACCTGAATGATATCCCCTACTTTATGACGCAAAACCTTTACACAATGTAAGGATTCGTCTTCATTTAAAATGGCTGCATTATTTTGTATGATTCCAAAAAATGTGTTCATGGATAGTTACGAATAAAAACACGAATATACGAATGATAATTACGAATCTATACGATTATACAAATCTGTGTTTGCAAAACTTTACAGTTACGATTCGTATATTCGTATGAAATTAGTTATTCTTCTTCTTTGAATTATTTAGCACATAGTTATTTATCTTATCAAAACACAGATCTCATTATCGGGAACTTCATTGCCGACTCCATTCAGGGAAACCGATTTGAAGGATTAACCCACGAGATCGTTAAAGGTATCAGTTTGCATCGCAAAATAGATGTTTTTACGGATGCCCATCCGGTTTTTTTAACCAGCAAGCACCGTTTCAGTAAGGATTTTGACAAGTACAGCGGTGTGTTAATGGATATTATTTATGATCACTATTTGGCCAAAAACTTCCATCATTACTCACTATTACCTTTGCAGGAGCATGCCGATTATATTTATGAGATCCTGAAAAACAATCATCATTACTTACCGGAAGCGGCCAAACGATTTTATGAATACATGACCCAACGGAATATCCTGTTCCATTATTCTTCAATAGAGGGAATACAAACTGTTTTAACCCATTTAAGTCATCGGATCCGGCATCGTTTTGAGCTTCAATCAGCCATTCCTTTATTAGAACAGAATTATGCAGAAATTGAGGAGGAATTTTTTATATTTTTTGATGATCTGCAGGCTTTTTGCAAGATACAACCAGAGGTAAATAATCCGTTATAATCCTGTTTTATATTGATTCTAATTAGTACTTTTGCACTCAAATTTTTTGAATTTATCTCAATATGATTACAACTGATATAGCGATTATAGGAGCCGGCCCGGTGGGTTTATTTGCCATTTTTGAAGCAGGATTATTAAAGATGCGTTGCCATTTAATTGATTATTTGCCGCAAGCGGGTGGTCAGTTATCTGAAATATACCCAAAAAAGCCCATTTATGATATACCGGGCTATCCAAGCGTTTTAGCTCAGGAGTTAATTGATAATTTACTAAAACAAGCGGAGCCTTTTCACCCTACCTATACATTTGGAGAACGTATTGAAACTCTCGAAAAACGAGGAGAAAGAGACTTCCTTTTGGTTACCAATCTTGGAACCGAAATACACGCCAAAGTAGTGGTTATTGCAGGTGGCTTAGGTTGCTTTGAACCCCGCAAGCCGGAAGTATCCGGTTTGGCAAAATTTGAAAATGGAAAAGGGATCAATTATATGATCCTTGATCCCGAAAAGTACAGAGGACAACGTATGGTTATTGCCGGTGGTGGCGACAGTGCCTTGGATTGGGCCATTTTTTTAAGTGATATTTGTTCCGAATTAACTCTGGTTCACAGAAGCGAATCTTTCAGAGGAGCTCCCGACAGTGTTAATAAAGTAATGAAACTGGCCGAAGAAGGAAAGATCAACTTATTATTAAATACGAATCTAACAAGTGTTGATGGTACTGATAAACTCGAATCGGTATCAATGATCAATTCTAAAACTCAGGAAACACAAACGATTGCTACAGATCATTTAATTCCGTTATTTGGATTAAGCCCAAAATTAGGGCCGATTGAAAACTTTGGATTAAATATTGACAAAAGTGCCATCGAAGTAAATACCGACGATTATTCAACTAATATAGAAGGTGTATACGCTATAGGAGATATCAATACCTATAAAAACAAATTAAAACTGATTTTATGTGGCTTCCATGAAGCAGCATTAATGAGCCATAGTGCTTATAAATACATGAATCCGGGAGTGAAGTATACCATGAAATATACTACTGTGCAAGGGGTTAATGAGTTTTAGTTATTTTTCCGGTATCTTATAATTTTGGGCATGTCCCTCCTATTGTCGGGTCGGGCTTTCCGTTCCAATCTTTTACTCCACTCCGTTGCGTAAAAGGATTTCTTCTACAATCCCTCATGCAGGTTTACTTTAAATTTTAAATTTACTTCGGATTATAATATAACCGTGCGAGGGATGCAAGCGATCCGCCAGCTGGCGGACCGGTTCCTGCCTGCCTCTTTGCAGGAACGCGCCCAAAATCTTAACACATAAAAAAGGATGCGTATATTTGACCTTAAAACACTATACTCATGCCCTTTTCGAAATTAGGTTTATCAGATGCTTTAATAAAAATAGTAGCAGAACAAAATTACACACAACCCTACCCTATTCAACAGCAAGCTATTCCTGCCATTTTAGAAGGGAAAGATATTTTAGGTATTGCCCAAACGGGTTCAGGAAAAACAGCCAGTTTTGTATTACCTATTTTACAGAAGTTTCAGGATGGGGTTGGTTCCAAAAATCGTCACATCAGAGCCCTGGTATTAGTACCAACCAGAGAGCTGGCCATTCAGGTAAGTGAGGTCTTTAAAACATTAAGTGCGCAATTACCTCAAAAAGTAAAAAGTTTAGCCGTTTATGGCGGTGTATCCATCAATCCTCAAATGATAGAATTGCAGGATGTGGAAATATTAGTAGCCACACCGGGGCGGTTACTGGAATTGATCTCTACAAATGCGGTTTCTCTTTCGGCCGTAAAAATACTGGTACTGGATGAAGCGGATAAAATGCTAAACCTTGGGTTTAAAGAAGAGATGGGCAAACTATTTGGCTTACTGCCCAAGAACCGTCAAAACCTTTTATTTTCGGCTACTTTAAGTGATGATTTAAACAACATCAATAAAAATTTGTTGAAAAATCCGGTGGTGGTGAAAGTGGAAGAGGAAATAAAAAACCTGGACCTTATCAAACAATTTGCCTATTTAATTGCCGAAGAAAAAAAGGGCCCCTTGTTACGTTACATTATCAAATCACAAAAAATAAAACAGGTATTGATCTTTACATCGTCGGTTCATCGGGCCGACGCCGTGGCGTTGAAACTCAATCAAAACGGCATTGATGCTTTTGCCATTCACAGTAAAAAAAGTCAGGAAGGCCGAAATCAGGCTCTGGATTTCTTTAAAACAGGCAAAGTAAAAGTGTTGGTTGCCACCGATCTGATGGCACGTGGTATTGATATTAAGTTTTTGCCTTATGTAATCAATTATGAATTACCGCGCTCTCCCAAAGATTATATTCACCGTATAGGAAGAACCGGAAGAGCCGAATCATCCGGCGAAGCTATTTCATTGATCTCTCCGGCTGATGAACATCATTTTAAAGTGATACAAAAAAAGATGGGTAAACATGTGACAAAAATAGATGGCAATGCTATTGATTTAAAAGGGTATTAATATCTGCTGACATCCTATTCTATGGAAAATTCCTTACATCACCGTGAAAAAAAGTTTCTGGACGGACCACGTTCAAGATGGTCTGAGTTAAAATATGCGTTCAGTGTTTTTCATCAACTGATTACCGGTTTCAGAAAATTACATTTTATTGGTCCTTGTGTTACTGTTTTTGGCTCTGCCAGATTCAAAGAGGATCATCATTATTATCAATTAACCCGAAAGGTTTCGGCCGAAGTTGCCAAGCTGGGTTTTGCCATTATGACCGGCGGAGGGCCCGGCATTATGGAAGCAGCCAACAGAGGTGCAAAAGACGTTGGCGGCTTATCCATAGGATGCAATATTGTGTTGCCCAATGAACAGGCTCACAATGCTTATCTGGATAATTTTGTGACGCTTAATTATTTCTTTGTGCGTAAAGAGTTATTACGAAAATACTCTTTTGCTTTTTTAGTGATGCCGGGTGGCTTTGGCACGCTGGATGAATTTTTTGAAGCCTTAACCCTGGTGCAAACTCATAAAACCGAAAAGTTTCCGATCGTGATTATGGGCATTGAGTATCATCAGTATTTACTGGAGCATATTAAAAAAATGGTTCAGGAACAAACCATTAAAGAAGAAGACCTGCATCTAATCTTATTTACCGACTCGGTAGAAGAAGCCGTTGATCATATTCAAAAACACTCCATTGATGCCTTTAGCCTAAAACTAAAAAAGGCAAAACGAACTATGTGGATATTAGGAGAAAAGCCAGTAAAATAAGCTTTTTATATCTTATTTATTGTTGTATTTTTAAAACAATAAAAAGAGTGCTTATTCAATTATTAACGGACAGCCCTTATTTTATCCGATCATGAACTTAAAGAACATAAATGTTATTGAAAGCGGTATCAACTGGATCCATGAAAAGACCAATGAAAAACAGTTCCTTATTTTTTCGAGCATACTGGTTGGAATAAGTGCCGGATTAGCGGCTGTGATCCTGAAGTTCTTTGTATTTGTGATCCGCCATTATTTTGTGGAGGAATACCTCCTGCGGTATGATTTTAAATATTTGTATTTAGTGCTTCCTTTAATTGGTATTGGCTTAACGGTATTAATTATTCATTATTTTTTCAGACACCATTTACAAAGAGGCACATCTGCCATTTTGTTTGCCATTGCTAAAAAAAGCAGCTTTTTGCCATTTACACAAATGTACTCCCATGTTATTACCAGCGGTTTAACGGTTGGCTTTGGCGGGTCGGCAGGTCTCGAATCCCCTATTGTGAGTACCGGTTCGGCTATTGGTTCTAACTTTGCGCGAACCTATAAATTAAATTATAAAGACCGCACCTTATTACTGGCAGCCGGAGCAGCCGGTGGGATTGCCGGGGCCTTTAATGCACCTATTGCAGGCGTGTTGTTTGCACTGGAAGTTATTTTAGTGGACATTAGTATCGGGGCGTTTATTCCCTTATTGATTGCGGCCGCTTCGGGAGCCCTCTTATCAAAGATTGTTTTGAACGAAAGCACGTTATTATTCTTTAAACTAAAGCAACCTTTTGATTATAATAATGTGCTCTTATATATTATATTGGGTTTGTTAGCAGGTGTTACCTCTTTGTACTACGTTAACTTTTTTGATAAAGTGGAATCCCGGTTTCATAAGATACAATCAGGAATCACCAAATGGATTATCGGAGGGTTATCGCTGGCCTTTTTATTTGCCTTGTTTCCTTCCTTGTTTGGAGAGGGATACGAGAGCATTAAAGCATTGTCTGAATTCAGAACCGAAGATCTTTATAAAGACAGTTTGTTGGTTAAGTTCCTGCATGATAAATGGGTGATCCTGATCTTTATAACGATTACCTTATTGCTTAAAACGGTAGCGGCTGCTATTACTCTTGGAAGCGGTGGTAACGGAGGAAACTTTGCCCCCTCATTATTTACAGGAGCCTATCTTGGCTTTGCCTTTTCGTTTTTCCTAACGCTGATCGGGTTTGATAATATACCGGTTAGTAATTTTACCATTGTAGCTATGGCCGGTATCTTAAGCGGCGTATTTCATGCCCCCTTAACCGGTATTTTTTTGATCGCTGAAATTACGGGGGGTTACGAATTGATCATTCCGTTAATGATTGTGTCTTCTATCAGTTATGTGATCGTGAAACGCTTTCATCCCGAATCACTGGATGTACGCCGTTTAAAAGCCAGAGGTACTATTATCTCCGATAATAAGGATACCAGTATTTTAAGTAAAATAGATGTGCGACATATGATCGAAACGGATTTTGCCACCATTCATTTTAAAGCCACCCTGCGCGATATTGTGGAAACCATTAAGCATTCCAAACGCAACACCTTTCCTGTGGTGAAAAAAAATAATAAGCTGTTGGGCATTATTTATCTGGATCATATCCGCGAAGAAATGTTCAATGCCGAATTGTATGATAAAGTTACTGCCAAAGAAGTGATGCGTAAACCATCGATGGTGATTGAAACAAGCGAAGATATTTTTACCATCATGAGAAAATTTGAGGAGTCGGGACAATGGAATTTACCGGTGGTGGAGAATGGCATTTATATTGGCTTCCTTTCCAAATCCAGTATTCTGGATAAGTACCGTCATGAATTATTAAGTACGATCTAACGTTAACAAGCTAACACATGAGTCATATTCCTTTTCAGACCATTGATTGGTCTTCGGTTGAAAAAGTAGCATATCCGGGAGAAAGCGGTACCGCTTATTGGCAAACCATTCAGTTTAATGGGCTCCGTATTCGCATCGTAGAATATTCGGCCGGATATTTAGCGGATCACTGGTGCCAAAAAGGACATATTGTACATTGCCTGGAAGGCGAATTTGTTAGCGAACTTAGTACCGGAGAGAAACTTAAACTCAGTAAGGGGCAAAGCTATGTGGTGTCTGATCAATTAAGTTCGCATCGGTCGGTAGCAGAACATCCCGTGAAGCTCCTGATCATTGACGGTGATTTTTTGAAAAAGGATTAAAAACATCCGGCACTTTTATTTCTGTTCTTCCGGTGAGGATGACAGAAACACTTCTTTATGTTTTAGAAACATGGCTACCCAAAGAAGGATTATAAACAAAACAGATGCAGGGAACATTGCCGCCGATAATTCTAATGCAAAAGCACCACTCAGGTAAGAGCTTGCCAATAAGAATCCTAATTTATTTGTTTTGGAATACAATAAAAGAGCGGCAATGATTAATTCCATTAGTCCAAGAACGTTGATGTAATTGCCAAAGCCATGGCTAATTAAGAACTGCATCACCGATGGTGGTTCTGCACCCAAAAGTTTCATTACTCCTCCTGAGATCAATACAAGACATGGAATAGCCATCATACTGATTGAAACGATACGTGTTGTTTTAGTGTTCATCATGTTATATATTTATAGTACAAAAATAAATAACTTAAATGGTGATCAGTTACTACTAACCTCATGGTAAGTGCTAACAAAGAGGTTAGTTAAAAAAATAGAAGTATCATTATATAAAAAAACATGTTAAGTCAGGACGGGTGCCCAAAAAATATGATGGCTATCAAAGATGCCATAGAAGTAGTAGACGGAAAGTGGAAATTATTGATTCTGATCTCTCTGTCGAAGCAGGCCAAACGCTTTAAAGATATTTCGAAAGAAGTAAATGGTATTTCGGATAAAATGCTCTCCAAAGAATTAAAGGCTTTAGAGATAAACAAATTAGTAAAAAGAGAAATTACGGACTCATCTCCGGCTACGTTAGAATATTCGATCACCAAACATGGTAAGTCTCTTGAAAAAGTGATGAAAGAATTGTACCGTTGGGGAATGGAACACCGAAAGGAAATTATAGGACACTAAACAGATGTATCATGAAAATACCTACCATCAAAGGCATTATCGATCGGCGAATTTTAATTAATTATATTGTGGATCCGGCTGTTATTGCCAAACATATTCCCAAACCATTTAAGCCGCAATTGTATAAAGGCAAAGCTATTGTGGGCATTTGTCTGATCCGTTTAAAACAGGTTCGGCCAAAAGGCTTTCCGGGCTTTGTGGGTTTATCGTCCGAAAATGGCGCGCATCGCATTGCAGTGGAATGGGAAGAAAACGGAGAAATGAAAACAGGTGTATATATTCCGCGAAGGGATAGTTCTTCTTTATTTAATCATCTGGTGGGTGGACGTGTTTTTCCGGGTAAACATTACCGGGCTAAATTTGATGTTGAAGAAACAAACGGACATTATAAAGTGGCGTTTCACAGTTCAGATAAAACAAGTATTGCTATTCATGCTCAAACAACCAACAGCTTCCACCCTACTTCTATTTTTGAAACGCTGGAGAATGTGTCGGACTTTATGAAGAGCGGCGCTCTGGGCTATTCGCCAAAGGACAAAGGCTTTGATGGATTATTATTAAAAACCAAACATTGGAAAGTTGAACCTCTTCACGTATTATCTGTAAGCTCCAGCTTTTTCGAAAATGCGCATCACTTCCCGATAGGCTCGGTACAGTTTGATAATGCCTTGTTAATGACGGGCATTGAACATGAGTGGGATTCGGTTCCTGATAAAGCAGCTTGCTTATAATTAAAGGGATTGTTGTAGAATAATGTAGGTTTATTTTACAATCAGGGCGTTTCCGCCAAGGGGCGGATCGGGCTGTCGCTGCAATCTTTTGTTCGTACCTCACAAAAGGATTTCCGCTTGCATCCCTAACGCAGGTAAACATAATTACGAAGTCTTTCTGCATAAGGGATTGAGGCATTGTTAGAGCTCTTTTTATTTGTCCCGAAGGGCAAATAAAAAAGCGAGTCCCGCCAGCAGGCGGGATATGCCCTAAAAATTATAATAAAAATGATTAAAATAAACCTACATTATTATGCTATAATGTCTAATTAAACAACATCATAACAAACATACATGAAAGAGTCAGCAATAAAAAAAATCATTCAACAATTCATTAAAGCCGCTAATGCTTTTGATGTGGACAAAGCACTTACATTATTTGCAACGAATGCCATCATTGATGATGTATCGGTTGGCAAGCAGTTTAAGAATACAAAAGGCGTAAGAGACTACCTCGATCAGTTTTTTGTAGGTTACCACACTGTTACCAAATTAGTATCGCTTGAGATAACAGATAACCAACATGCTAAG
>JACQAK010000049.1 GCA_016194985.1 Bacteroidota bacterium | reverse complement strand
GGCTTTTTTTATTGCTTATGCGTGTTTCTTTATTCATGCCGATAGTGTGGAATCCCGCTTTGGATTAAGTGTGGGTTCGTTGTTTGCCGTTATTGGTAATAAATATGTTATAGATTCTTCATTGCCCGAATCGTCTACTTTTACGTTGGTAGACACTCTTCATGGCATAGCCTTATTGTTTATTCTTATCATCATTGTATGTACCATACATGCTTTAAACCTGGTAAAAAAACATAACATCAACAGGGCCAATGTATTTGATAAAAAAGCGGCCTTAGCGGTATTGGTTATTTACCTTATTTTGAATATCTATTATATCTGGGAAGCCTTTCATAGTTAGCAGATATTACGAATGATCTTTCGTCATAACGTTTGTCAGGAATAATTTTTTGTGATATAAAAAATAAGAGCCCAGTAATAATGAAAGCGCAATTAAGGGAAACACGATGAATAGCAATGGATTTCCTATGGCGATTTGTGAATAGATGGCTACAACAATATCAAACACAATGCCGGCATAAGCCCATTCTTTGAGGCGTGGAAATTTTGGAATAAAAATAACCACTAATGCCAATATGCGGGCAACGCTAACAAATGGAACAAGATAAGCCGGATATCCCAGCTCTGTGAAAATTTTTACAGAATCGGGACTTGAGATAACTCCTGGTATGGAACCAATACCGATGGCCGGAATTAACAGACCTGTGAAAATCCAATATAACGTGGTTGTTTTTTTCATAGTGTATATTTATTTGATTGTTTGGTAAAGTTCTTGGTCGTTTCCGCCACTTTCTGCCGGAAACGACCTGAACACAAAATAAATGTATTATTTTTCAGTACAATTAAACATCCAGTTGATACCAAAACGGTCGGTGCATTGCCCAAAGTAAGAACCAAAAAACATATCTTGTAAAGGCATGATAATATTGCCTCCTGATGTTAAGGCCTCAAATAATCTTTTGGTTTCTGCTTTCGTTTCAGGTTCAAGGCAAATGTGCATATTGTTACCCTGTATTAATTCAAATCCCATTTCTTTTGGAGCATCAGTAGCCATTAATACATGTCCGCCTAAAAGAGGGAGTTCCACATGTAGTATCATTTTTTTGATGTTCTCTGCTACCGGAGGATGTCCTGCATCATTGGGTATATCTCCAAAACGTTGCATGCCTTTGCCACTGAACTCGGTTCCGAAAACTGATTTGTAAAAATTGAATGCTTCCTCGGTATTGCCCGGAAAGTTAAGGTAGGTGGTTGTTCTGGCCATAGTGGTTTGTTTTAATTGGTTTCGTAGTTTGAATTTTGCCTGTAAATACTGTTCCAGATTTCCAAGAGCAGAAGTAAAGCCTGCCTCGAAGCCCATTTCTATAATGGTATTAATATCAGCCTCTTTTGCAAACGAAATCTCCACCACAACGGTTGTTCCCTTTGCATTACCCGTAAATACATTTTTCCAGCTCATGCTCGGAAGGGCAGGGTTCATCACTCCATTCTCATCGCAAAAACAATCGGTTGTTTCAATGCTATGATGAGGCGATATTTTAGTGTAATTTATTTTCGACCAGTGTTTGGTGCCATCAGGACCAACCATGGCATATAACCAAAAGCCTCCTTCTTTAAAAGTCATTGATTTGGTTTCTGCTTTCCATGGTTTTGGTGCCCACCATAAGTCCAGTAAATCAGCTTCTGTCCAGGCTCTCCATACTAATTCAACTTCCGCATCAAACAGGCGGGTAACTGTAATTTTTTTGTTTGGTAAATCTTTTACGATCTCAATCTTATTACTCATGCTTATTTTGTTTTTGATTTTAATTGTTTTAATACATTATCTAAATTATCATAACGGCTTTCCCAAAAGCGTGTAAAAGGTTCCAGCCAATTGGCTATTTCTTTCATTTTTTTAGGATTAAAATGGTAGTAGATTTCCCGTCCGGATTGTTCCTGTCTGATCAATTCACATTCGGTGAGTATTTTGATATGTTTGGAGACTGCCTGTCTGCTACTGTCAAAATGTTCGGCAAGTGTGTTGGGTGTCATCGCTTGCAGGGCAATAAGACTTAAAATAGCCCGGCGGGTAGGGTCGGCAATGGCCTGAAATACATCTCTTCTTATCATACTTAAATTTAATTAGCAACTAATTGGTTGCAAATATACATGCAACTGATCAGTTGCGCAAATTTTTAGTGAAATTATTTTGTGAAATGTTTAAAAATAAAAAAGCCTCTCATTTCTGAAAGGCTTCTTTTGAAATTATATAAGATAAGTACTAGTAGTTACCTTTTAACTGAACACCTTGTTCGATTTTTTGTAAAGCGGTAATATAAGCTGCAATACGCATAGATGTTTTAAAAGTAGCGGCATTGTTCCACACGTGAGCAAAGGCAATTTCCATTTTCTCGTCATGTTTGGAGTTTACTTCATTTTCGCTCCAGTAGTAACCTGCTTTGTTTTGTACCCACTCAAAGTAGGATACGGTTACACCACCTGAGTTAGCTAAAATATCCGGAACAACGATGATTTTTTTATCGTTTAATACATGATCTGCTTCAGGCATCGTAGGTCCGTTAGCACCTTCCACGATCAATTTAGCTTGTATATTGTGAGCAATTTCTTCAGTAATTACATTTTGTAAAGCGGCAGGAACCAATACATCACATTTACATGTTAAGATATCATTAGCACCAATTTCAGTACCACCTGTAAAGCCTTTTAATACACGACCATTTTTGGCAGCAAAATCCAAGGCCGCTTTAATGTCAATTCCTTTTTCGTTATAGAACGTAGCGGTATGATCACCAATAGCTACAATTTTAATTCCTTGTTCAGATAATAAACGGGCTGCATGTGAGCCTACGTTACCAAACCCCTGAACAGCAGCAGTAACTGCTTTTGGATCTAATCCCATTTTTTTCAAAGCAGCTAATGTATTTACCATTACACCGCGTCCTGTAGCAGCATCACGACCTAAAGAACCACCAATTACGATTGGTTTACCGGTAATTACACCCGGAGAGTCTTCACCAGTTACTTTATTAAATTCATCTAATATCCAGGCCATTTCTCTTCCGCTGGTTCCCATATCAGGAGCAGGAATATCTTTATTTACGCCAAACACATCTTTCATTGCTACAGCATAGGCACGTGTCATACGCTCTAATTCGCCAACGCTCATTGCACGAGGATCGCATTTAATACCACCTTTAGCACCACCGTAAGGTAAGTTTGCTACAGCGCATTTAAAGCTCATCCAGGCAGCCAAAGCCATTACTTCATCCTGATTAACATCCATGGCATAGCGGATACCTCCTTTAGAAGGACCTAATACAGTAGAGTGAACAATACGGTAACCTTCAAATACCTGAATTTTACCATTATCCATCATTACCGGAATACTTACTTTAACTTGTTTAATAGGACTACGTAATATAGTTGCAACGTCATCAGACATATTCATCAATTTAGCAGCTACATCTAAGCGCGCTAATACGGCTTCGAACATAGATTCGTGAGCTGTTTCATTTGCAGTTTGTGTTGACATAATGTTTGTTTTTAATGTTAAGTTTTAGTTGGGGTACAAAATTAGTAAAAATTACATACGATTTTAAAGGATTTAGTCTAAATATGATGAGTTTTAAACCTTAAAAAGTTGAGAAAAAATGAATGAAACTCAAATGGTGTGGATTAGGTAGATTTTGGATATTATTAATGGAACGCAGATAACACGGATCAAGCGGATTTGGACTGATTTTTTGTTAGGTTTTGGGTAATATTCCTTTTATCTGCGAAAATCAGTTGCATCAGCATTATCTGCGTTCCAATTGTTTTATCGGATTATTGTATAAACGTTAAATAAGCATATACAAAAGGGGATACAAATAAAAGGCTGTCAAAACGGTCTAATATACCACCATGGCCCGGCATGATACTTCCCGAATCTTTAACACCTGCCTGGCGTTTAAGCATCGATTCCACTAAATCGCCAATAGTGCCAAATACACATACAATAATAGATATAGCGATCCAGTGTTTAAGGGCGAGTTCAGGATACCAGTGTGCTACAATAAAAGAGCTTCCTACGGTTAATATAGTAGCTCCTACAGACCCTTCCCATGTTTTACCGGGCGAAATGCGCTCGTATAACTTATGCTTGCCGATTAAGCTTCCTACAAGATATGCGCATACATCGCTCGACCAAATTAAAAGAATTACTCCCAATACATAGTGAAAATTATAGGGAGCAATATCATCGTTCCAGTTACCGGTTTGATGATCGAGTGTGAAGGTTTTGTTGATGCAGGAAATATTTACCAGTATCATAAACGGAAGCACGGCATACACTAATCCGGCAATTGTGTAGGCAATATTTAAAACGGTGTTTTTAGCGCTATCAAATAAACCAACAATAAATACGCAAAATATAAATACAAAAATGTAAGGCAGGATATTCCCTGCGGGGTAAAATAAATTAAGGTTGGAATTGGCTACTATCGAATAGCAAAAGAGGCAAATTCCGGCAATATAGCCAATGGCTTTATAAGGGTTAGCGCCAAGCTTTTCGGATAGTTGGTAAAATTCATACAAGCCCCAGATGGCCACCATAAAAAACAAGCCCGTAAAAGAAACATAATTATAGCAAATACAAGCCAATAGGACGGCTACAAAAACAGCAGCAGTGATGGTTCGCGTGGTAAGTGTTTTGAGGTTTAATGCCATAAAAAAATCCCTCTCGGAATGAGAGGGACGTATTTTAAAAGTGAGATTATTCGGTAATTTTTACAGCTTCGTAACATCTTACATCACCTGCTGTTCCTAAGTATTCAGCATCGATGGTTACTAAGCCGATTTTTTTAATTTGCTCTTTGCTTAAGGGTTTAGCAGGAGTCCAAGTATCATCAACCAGTTTCAAATCAACGTCTTTTCCTAATAATACCTGATTTAACTGTTTTTGAGTTAAAAACACACATCCATTATCTTCTTCTTCTTCAGCCGCAATTAATATAGTGCCAATTACTTTTAGTTTTGGAACGTCCGGCTTGTAAGTAAACTCTAAGCCATCACGATAAAATCCCTCTAATCAAATAAATTAGAGGGATTTATTTCAACGTTTTTTGTATAATAATGTTAATAAAATTAAATCATTACCGGGCGATTGTTATTTTTTTAGTGGCACTTACCTCGCTGTTATGCACTTTTACCACGTATAAACCATCTGCCAAACCTGATAATTGGATGGTATTTTGGAAATCGAGTTGAGTTATGGATTTAACTAATTGCCCATTGGTATTATAGATATCGCATTGTAAATTCTGAGCCGTTAGCCGTGTAATATTAACATGCAATAAATCGGAAGCCGGATTGGGATATACGAATACATAATTGTTAAAATTTGTTTTTAATTCTTTTATCCCAACAGAATTGCATCCTACCGGGGATGATTTAAGAAGAACACGGGCAGAATCAGTATTTAGGAAAGAATACATGCGTGCTTTTTGTCCTTTAGTAAACAGAGCCATACAACCGTCTGCCGAGTAGTCCATATAGTTTTCTACCATATCCGGCGGATCAATCGTTCCCCAATAAGGTGCTTCGTTTGAGCAAGAATTAATGGTTAAGTTACAATCCGATTGTGATTTGGCTGCCTGATTAGGAGTATCATCTACAAAGTCAATAGAGTCGCATTGTCCGGTTGATCCAGAATCGTCATCTGCCCATATATGGCGCATCCCGAAAAAGTGGCCAACTTCGTGAATTGCGGTTCGACCTAAATTGTTAGGAGCAGCGGCTGTTCCATATCCAAAGTATTCGCTTTGAATAACAACGCCATCCAATGCAGGATCTCCGCCGGGAAATGTTGAATAGCCTAGTACAAAAGCAGTTCCAAAGAGGCTCATGTCACATACCCAGATGTTCAGATACTGTCCGTTTGGCCAGGCATCGTCTCCATTGGTTGCTGAGCTTTTTACTTTATCCATATTTAAGATCGGGTCAAATCCGGCAGAAGATGGTGCTGATTTTCTGATGATACCGGTTGTAGGATTTCCCTGAGGGTCGGTAGCTGCTAGGCAAAACTGAATATCTGTATTGGCACCAAGAGTATCAAAAATAGCCCGGATGGAACTATAATTAGGATTTTGCAAAGAGTAGCACTCGTTTAGCAATTGTATTTGACGAACGATTTGAGAATCGGGAATATTTTGAATAGCCGTTTTATAAACAACGTGAACAACTACCGGAACAATAATTGTTGAATTTTGCTTTTTGACAGCATTAGCTTTATTAACGGGATTGCTTAGCCAATTGCGGGCAGATGTTTCTGCTTTTATATAATTGGCCTTTATCGCCGGATTTTGCAACTGTTTTTGATAAACAGGCATTGTGGCACATTTGTCGGGATTTTGAGCATAACAAAAGATCGATGCCAAAAAAACCAGACTGATAGTAAGTAGTTGTTTTTTCATTTTATGAATTTAGTTTCAGTAAATATATAAATTGAAAACTAAAAATAAAATGTGTAACTGATTTTTTTAAAGGGATTGTTTTAGAATAATGTAGGTTTATTTTAATCGTTTTTATTAAACTATTTAGGGCATATCCCGCCAGATGGCGGGACTCGCTTTTTTATTTGCTCTACGGGACAAATAAAAAGAGCTCAGACAATGCCTCTATCCCTTCTGCAATAAGACTTCGTAAAGATGGGAACCTGCGTGAGGGATGCAAGCGAAAATCCTTTTGTGAGGCACGAACAAAAGATTGAAGCGACAGCCCGGTCCGCCTACTGGCGGACACGCCCCGATAATAAACCTACATTATTTTAATACATCAGATTTTAAAATAACCGGAATAAATAAAAAATAGAATTTATTGAACTGTTATTTCAGGAGATGTAAGAACATTACTTTTATTACCAGCCTGATCCAGTAGATAAATCACATATTTAATGTTTTTTATTTTTTTGCTGTGTCTGTATTGTTGAAGTCTAACACTCACTTCACCGCTGATAGGTTTTCCTTTATAAGAATCGGAAGGTTTTTTTATAATATATCCCGTGCGAAGTGTATCGTTAAATAAAGGTCGATAATAGCCAATAAATTTATTGGTTACTGTATCTTTGTAATAATAGGTTACCCAAAATGTTCTGGTAGAATCGCCATCACTTACTCCAATATCTCCATCTCCATCTTTAAATTTCACCTGAATATCAGCCGAATCTCCAACATAGGGATAGAATGCCTGATATTCAATTTCAGGAGTGGTAGGGTAGGTTGTTTTTTTTACGCAGGCAAAAAGAATCACGCCAATAACTCCGGTAAAAAATAAATATTTGAAAAAAGATGTCTTCATAAATAATTCAGCATAAATTTACAAAAAATTAATCAATCTATCTCTGTTGTCTGCAAAAGAAATTCACAAGCACATTTTTACATTAAATTCAAAGTCAACAGAGGCTGAATTTAATGAATTGGCTATTGCCATATTTCAGTATCAGTATCAGCACAATGTGGTTTACAGGCAATATGTTTCCAATTTGAAGTTAAATCCCGAGAATGTTAAGCATTATACAGAGATTCCCTTTTTGCCAATTGAGCTTTTTAAAACACGGGAGGTTGTATGTGATGGAATAAGCGATGAGGCTGTGTGTTTTTCCAGTAGTGGAACCACAGGGCAAGTAAC
>JACQAK010000048.1 GCA_016194985.1 Bacteroidota bacterium | reverse complement strand
TGGTAGCTCTTGCAGGAAAATCACCTTTAAAATAGCTGCTGTAAACCTCATTAACATGTACAAAATTGTTCATATCCGATAAAAAAATGGTTGTTTTTACAATATTGTCATAGGTTAAACCAGCCTCTTTTAAAACAGCCCCCAAATAATCCATTACTATTTTGGTTTCTTCCTTAATTGACGTTTTAATCAACTGTTTAGATTCCAGATCCATAGCAATCGTTCCGGATACATAAACGCAATCGCCAACCTGAACAGCCTGATTATAAGGACCAATTGGAGAAGGTGCGTTAGAAGTTTTAATGATTTTTTTCATAATAATAGTTTAGTTAGTAACACAAAAATACTAAAAAAACACATACCTATAAACTGTAGAATTAACAGGGTTATTTTAGTAAAAAACTCGTTATACTATAGAAAAACCGTTATAAAATCAATAGATTTACCGAGATGCAACAAAGACCCCTAATATTAGTTACCAATGATGACGGTGTAAGCGCTCCGGGCATTTTACATTTAACTTCCATTGCTCAAAAATTTGGTGATGTATTTGTCATCGCCCCTGACAAACCTCAATCAGGAATGGGTCATGCCATTACCATCAACTCAACCTTAAGAATTCAAAAAACAAATTATCACAAAGACGTGCAGGAAGAATACAGTTGCACAGGTACTCCGGTAGATTGCGTAAAAATGGCCGTTAATAAGCTATTGCCCCGCAAACCGGATTTAGTATTATCTGGCATCAATCACGGTAGCAACAGCTCAATCAATGTTATATACTCTGGAACCATGAGTGCGGCCATTGAAGGCTCTTTGGAAGGTGCGTCTTCTATTGGCTTTAGCTTAAGCGATTATGATATTAATGCTGATTTTAGTGCTACCACAACCTTTATAGAAAAGATCATCGCCTCATGCTTAAAAGACCAATTACCGCAAGGTGTTTGCCTGAATGTCAATTTCCCGAAATTAAAATCGGATGAGATCAATGGTTTAAAAATTTGCCGTCAGGCAAAAGCTAACTGGGTGGAAGATTTTGAAGAACGAAAGGATCCTTATGGCCGTTCGTATTATTGGCTTACAGGCAAATTTGTGAATTTTGAACCCGAAGCCCAGGATACAGATGAATGGGCCTTACAAAACGGTTATGTGTCTGTTGTTCCCATAATGCATGACTTAACAGCGCATAATTATATTAATCATTTAAAAAACACATTGTAAAATGTTAGATAAAATAGATAAGATCTGGATTGGTTTTTTGTTTGGGATTTTCTTTCCGGCTTTTTGCTTCTTTTGCTACTGGTTGTTTTGTCATAACCAACTTAATTTTCCTTATGGATTTATCAGATACCTTCGTATGGGTGATATGCTTCAGGAAGTTGTAATAGCCTGTATTGTAGCCAGTATGGTTGTTTTCTATTTGTCTTTAAATAAAAAAATATTTGACTTTGGCAGAGGATTAATTTTTGCGAGTTTCTTATATGTTGGTTTAGTATTATATATATCGTTACTCTAATTTGTCCATGAAATACTATATCATAGCAGGGGAACCATCCGGAGATTTACATGCATCTAATATGATGAAGGAACTGTTATTACTTGATAATAATATCGAATTCAGATTTTGGGGCGGAGATTTAATGGAACAGGTTACCCATCAAAAACCCAGAAAGCACATCAAAGAGTTGGCTTTTATGGGCTTTGTGGAAGTCGCTAAAAACATCCGCACCATTTTTAAAAATATTGCGTTTTGCAAACAAGATATTTTAGAGTTTAATCCCGAAATATTAATATTAGTAGATTATCCGGGTTTTAACTTACGCATTGCCGACTGGGCCAAGCAACAAGGTATCAGGGTTTTTTATTACATCTCCCCAACCATTTGGGCATGGAAAGAAAACCGGGTAGAGATCATTAAACGCAGTGTCGAAAAAATGTTTGTGATTCTCCCATTTGAAGTGGCTGTTTACAAAAAACATAACTATCAGGCGGATTATGTTGGTCATCCTTTATTGGATGCTATTGAGCAAGAAAAGAATACGCTGCCAACTAAAGAAGACTTTATTGCAAAAAACAAATTGGATCAACGCCCTATTATTGCTGTGCTTCCCGGAAGCAGAAAACAGGAAATCGAACGTATGTTTTCGATAATGCTGGATGTAGTAGATGATTTTAAAGATTACCAGTTTGTTATTGCCGGAACTACCAATTTACCAAAAGAAGCTTACCAGATGGCGCTTGATAAAAACCTGAAAGTGGTATTTAATCAAACCTATGCGTTAATGCATAATGCTCATTCCGGAATTATAAAGTCAGGGACTTCAACGTTAGAAAGTGCTTTATTCAGATTACCCCAGGTAGTATGTTACAAAGGCGGTACCGTATCATATTCTATTGCCCGCATGGTAGTAGGCAACAGAGTGAAATACATTTCATTACCAAATTTAATTCTGGATAAACCTGTGGTTAAAGAGTTAATTCAAACAGATCTGACGGCAAAAAACCTAAAAGACGAATTAACTAAAATACTCAGCGGGCCGGTAAGGGAAGAGATGCTGAAAGAATATGATGGCCTGATCAAACTATTAGGAAACAGTGGGGCTTCAAAAAAAGTAGCCGAGTTAATGTATAACCATATTCATGCAAAAAAGTAAATTCATTATAAGCGCATTATTAGTATTGGCTTCATGGCAAATCATGGATGTGCTGGCTTTTGGTAATAATGCCAAAAAAAATGAAGCAGGTTCCGCAAAAAAAAACAATACCGTTTCCGATTATAAAAAATATGCGGTTGATGAGATCGTTAACATCCGCATATTCTCACAGGTAAAAGTACAATCC
>JACQAK010000176.1 GCA_016194985.1 Bacteroidota bacterium | reverse complement strand
GTTTCGGCGGGGGCTCAGGCGGCGGAGGTGGTTCGGGTGGTAGTTGGTAATAATAAATTTGTATATTTATATACCACTTTTATTATTCCGACATGAAAAAAATTTTACTCCTCCTTTTTATCATTAGTGTTATTAGTGTAAAAAGTCAAATTACGATTACATCTACAAGTATGCCTAATAGTGGCGATACCATCAGATATAGTAATGCCAGCTTAGCTTCTCTTGGAGATTATACGGTAACAGGAACCAATCAATTCTGGGACTTTAGTTCCCTGGTTCCAACCAGCCAGGCTATCCGCAAGTTTGAACCGGCTTTTTCAACACCCTACATCTTTTTTGGCACCGGCTATGGCGAGAAAACGGCTGACAGTATTGGTTTTTCACCTATCTTATTTAAAAATATTTATAGTTTTTATAAAAAAAGCTCTTCTAAATTTTATGTGGATGGTATTGGCATGACGTTTTCCGGCATTCCTATTCCAAATTTCTATTCCGACAAAGACGAGTTGTATTTATTTCCTTTACACTATACAGACAGAGACTCATCTACTTTCAAATTTTCTACTGTAACAACAGGATCCACTATTCCTTCTTACAGCAAACAGGGATACCGTATAACAGAAGCAGATGGCTGGGGAAAGATCACAACACCTTATGGCTCAGATTCCTGTCTTAGAATTGTAACTACACAGTATTCACAGGATAGCATTAAAGGATCTATAGCTATTGGAACATTTACGATCCCTTTAAATATAGGCTTTCCAAACTACACCAGAAGCTATCAATGGTTAACCTTAGGTGAAAGAATTCCCTATTTGGAAGTAACCGGAACATTGATTGCCGGTAATTTTGTGCCTGCACAGGTAAAATACCGCGACATCATCCGAAGCTTTGTAGGGATAAAAGAAGAATCGCTTAATAACATAGCTTTAGCTGTCTTCCCAAATCCGGCAAGCTCTGCACTAACGATCGTTATCCCCGAAAGCACAACCCATATAGTAGCCGAAATAGTAGATCTACAAGGCAAAACTGTACTTCTGAAGGATCTGAATGATAACACGCAGGTCGTCAACCAACATCAAATGGACGTTAGCGGTTTGGCAAAAGGCTTGTATATTTTGAATCTGTCTAATTTATCAGGCAAACAATCCTTAAAAATTTCCATACAATAGTTTTGTTTCATCAATAAATCATTTATTTTTACCCAAAAATTAAATCCATTATTATGAGTTCTCATCACGACCACGATCATCATTCCAACGAAGCAAAACCGGTTGCTTTTCGTACTCCTTTAATTTTAGCATTAGTAACAGTGTTAGTCATTTTATTAGCGGTTAGCACTTGCGATAAAAAACATGGCTGTTGTGAAGACAAAGAAAAATGCGAAGCTTCATGTGATTCAAAACACGGAGAGCATGGTGCTGCCGAAGCTCATGGTACAGAACATTCAGCCGCAGCTCCGTTAGAAGCTGTTGAAACCGACGAACATACAGCAGTTGCTGATACAACTATCAAAGCAGCTGATACAACTGTTGTAAAAACAGAAGAGCATGCTCACCACTAAATAAACCATATATTAAAAAAGGCTCTACAAATTTGTAGAGCCTTTTTTATTACAACTAATTGTCGATACATTTCCGCGCATAAAGCGATCCATGGAATTCTTTTATTTAATCTGACAATCTCTTGTGTAATTTCCAAAAGCATCGCTTCCAGAGCCTTCCTGATCGTTACAACGTTTCTCAGCTCTCACTCTTGTGTCTTTAAAAGTATAATTTCCATCATCGGTTGTTAACGAGCTTGAGCCGTTTGTTCTGGTAATGGTACAATTACAATCATAGTTTTTTTTGCAAGACCCTAAACTCAGGGCAAATAACGCAACAGATGCAATAATTAATTTTTTCATGGTTTTATCTTTTAAGTTTAACATTCAGGACAGATGTTTATGTGTTTGTTCTAATCCTGATACAAAGTAAAGGGCAAACAAAGCCCTGAAACCGAAAAAAAGATAAGCCCCCTGTTTTGATAGCCAAAAAAGGAAAGTTTTAGGCTGATCTGGGTAAATAAACACGATTATTTCGTAATATTGCACAATTAAAAAACTAAAAAATGGCTACAGATAATTTTCAGGCACACGATTACTATTTAATGGATGAATTATTAACCGATGAGCATAAGCTGATTAGAGATACAGCACGTGCATGGGTTAAAAAAGAAGTAACTCCAACCGTTGAAGAATATGCCCAAAAAGCAGAATTTCCAAAACACTGGATTAAAGGATTGGCAGAAATCGGAGCCTTTGGACCATATATTCCTGCAGAGTATGGCGGACCTGGTTTAGATCAAATATCATATGGTATCCTGATGCAGGAAATTGAACGAGGCGACAGCGGATTACGCTCTACGGCTTCTGTTCAAAGCTCTTTGGTAATGTACCCTATTTATTCGTATGGAACCGAAGAACAAAAACGTAAATATTTACCAAAATTAGCTGCCGGCGAAATGATGGGGTGTTTTGGGTTAACAGAACCTGATCATGGTAGTAACCCTGCCGGTATGATTACAAATTTTAAAGATGCAGGTGATGGAAAACACGTTGTATTAAATGGTGCTAAAATGTGGATCAGTAATGCCCCATTTGCTGATATTGCTGTGGTTTGGGCTAAGGATGAAGCAGGTGATATTCGTGGGTTGGTTGTAGAAAGAGGGATGAAAGGCTTTACAACGCCAGAAACTCACGGAAAATGGAGTTTACGTGCAAGTGCAACAGGCGAGTTAGTATTTGATAATGTATTGGTACCTAAGGAAAATATTTTCCCAACCATCAAAGGATTAAAAGGCCCTTTAGGTTGTTTGAACTCTGCCCGTTATGGTATTGCCTGGGGTGTGATTGGTGCGGCGATGGATTGTTATGACAGTGCTTTACGTTACAGTAAAGAACGCAGTCAATTCGGAAGACCAATTGGTGGCTTTCAGTTAACACAAAAGAAATTAGCAGAAATGATCACAGAGATCACAAAAGCTCAGTTATTAACGTATCGTTTAGGTCAGTTAAAAAATGAGAATCGTGCAACTCCTGCTCAGATTTCTATGGCGAAACGTAATAATGTAAACATGGCTTTGCAAATAGCACGCGAAGCGCGTCAAATACATGGTGGTATGGGTATTACCGGTGAGTACCCTATTATGCGTCACATGATGAACCTTGAATCGGTAATTACTTATGAAGGAACTCATGATATCCACTTGTTAATTACAGGTATGGATGTAACAGGATTTAATGCGTTTTCTTAATCACTAACGCAGTACCATAAAAAAGCCCCGTATGAAATTCATACGGGGCTTTTTTATTTGACTTTCAGATCTATTACCAATACACAAGTACTTTGTCTTTTGTTTTGTTTTTGTAGGTCCATTTTATTTTCCAACCATAAGGGCATTGATTTGCGCCTACATTAACCGGGTTACCGCTTGCATCTACACCAAATAAACAATTTAACGTGAAGTCCTTGCTGGCCACTTTAATATCTACTTCTCCCTTAATCGGTGCCCATGCACCGCAGGTTGTATTCCACACCACAGGCGTTAATACCTGACTGGTGAAATCGTCGCCATGACGTGTTTTACCATAATTTTCAAGATTGGTTAATCCATTTGAAGAACCAATACCTTCACCAACGCAGGTTAATACGTAGCTGGTACTATTCCATGTATATGTAAATTTGCGATAGATATTATACGTTGCCGTTAAATTATCGTCAAAGGTTACTGATAGATTATCCCCGGTTACAGAATGCACCAAATTGGTTTGCCCTAAGAACAACAATTCGAACCATGTTCCGCCACTTATGTTTGTAATATATTGTACGCCGTCTAATCTTACACTTTTTGAATCAGAAGCCCGTGTTACTTTATAAGCCAGATATTCCACTTTCATAATACAGCCTGCTTGCTTCCAGCGCTTTCCGGAGGCATAATCCACAATGGTTAATCTGATCGAGCCTGTTCTTGTTCTGTTACTACACGTTGTTCCATCATAATTCAATTTAATTGTTCCATGATAGGATCCGGTAGTATCAACCGTTAAGCCACATATGTTTCCTAAAACCCCGTTAGTAGATTTTGTGCCATCAGTACGACCATGAAGCAGCGGTTGATTACTCACCACATCATTAATATCGCTAACAGCGGCATCATTTTCTCCCTGAGCTGTTCTGGTATCAGAGGACGCCTGGCCATCTTCTGTTCTAAAAGCTACTGCTTTTTTACATCCGGAAATTGTTACTACCATTGCAAAAGCAATAACACATCCAATGGTTAATACTCGTTTTGTTCTCATGTAAAATAGTTTAAAATTTGTTAGTCAAAATTAAACAAAAAAGGTGCCATGGCTCCGAATTTTAACATCCCGATGTTTTTATTTAATCATATCAACTACTTAATAAAAAAGGAAAACGGTATGTTTTCCTTTTTTATTTCACTAACCAAACAAAATGCCCGCTTAATTAATCGTCAGTTTTTTATATACCGTTGCTCTTTCAGAAGCAATCTTTACTAAATAAATACCGGAAGCCATATCCTGTATGTTATAGGATTGATTAAAATCTCCTCCAGAAGTCGTATTCTTTCCAAAATCCTTCACCAGCTTACCCGCTAAACTATATAAAGCAACAGAATACTCCTCGTCGGTATTCACATGGAAAGATAAGGCAACTTGTTCGCTGGAAGGATTGGGAAATAAAACTACCGAATTGGCATTCAATAATTCTTCCACTCCTGTAGCTGTAGATGGTACTAAAACAATATGTTTATTGTAGGTATTATCTGCAGCCGACGCAAATCCATCGTGGTTACAAGCAGTTGCAGAAGTATACACATTAACTGTACCTGTTGTCGGCGCTTTCCAGCTATATTTGAATGTAGCCGAATTAGTGGATAACCCACCATTGGTGGTATGAGTAATATCCATTCTTCCTGTTCCAAAAGAAGCCATGGTGTGTGTGTGAACAGCATCTGTTACTGTTACCGTTCCGGCGGTATTATTTACGTGTAAGTCCGTGTTTCCGCTATTATCAAGCATTTGGGCCACAAAACCGAAAATGGTTTTACCTGTTTCGTTAACGGTAATACTCATTTGGTATACAGTTCCGGGAACATAGGTATTGCCAACCATTGCAGGATTGGAGGTAATGGTAATATTACCTGGGCCTGCATTGTCCACCAATCCACCCGTAGAACCGTTGCCATTACCTGCGCCGTGGCAACCAGCCTGCGAACAGGTATGTGTGTCTCCGGGAGCTGTTGTGCCGCCGGCTTGTCCTGACGCATTTTCTGTTCTGTGCGTTCTGGTATCATCAAAAGCAGATACTAAAAGAAAACAACCTATTAAAGAGGTCATGACTAAAGGATAAGAGTAAGATTTAATTTTCATAAGCATTATTTTAAAGGTTTAACATTAATTCGAAACACAGCCCATAGAAGAGCTTTTTTATATAAAGAGCGTTCGGATTTGGAAAAGGTTGCCTGAGAAAAATAATTTTTATTCAGGCAACCTTTTGATGCGTTTTAATGTCTAGTTTTAAGTAGTGGGAATAGAAAACCATATTATTAAAGGGTGTGTCGATCAAAAGCGTGATTGCCAAAGGCAGCTGTATGATGCTTTGGCTGGAAAAATGCTGTTTGTGTGCTTCAGGTATTGTAAGAACAGGGATGATGCAGAAGATGTTATGCAGGAAGGCTTTATTAAAGTATTTAAACATATAGGCTCTTTTAAATTTGAAGGCTCTTTTGAAGGATGGGTAAGGCGCATTATGGTGAATACGGCAATTAATTTTATTACCATTCAAAAACAAAAACATTTATTTGACGACATCGACACTGTATCTGCTCAGCCTGAGAGCGAATCAGCAGACACCTTTGGTCAGATCAATGAAAAAGATTTGTTGAAACTATTGAATTTATTACCGGATGGTTACAGAACCGTATTTAACTTATATGCTGTTGAAGGCTATTCGCATAAAGAAATTGCTGATTTGTTGAAGATCTCAGAGGGAACATCCAAGAGTCAGTTATCAAAAGCAAAGGCACAATTAAAAATTTTACTACATCAGTATTTCGATGTGGATTTGGAAACAAAAAGTAATCAGTCATGAGCAACTTTGAAACACATAACAACAAAGACGGCTTAGAAGATTTTTTTCACAAGAATCTCTCTGATGCATCGATGCAACCCAGGAAACAATCCTGGGAAAACATCGAAGTAGCCTTAGATGAGGAAAAGAAAAAGAAAAAACGCTTCTTTTGGTTTTTCTTCAGCGGATTCGTTCTGTTAATCGGAGCGGGTTGCTCATGGTTTTTGCTATTTAATACAAGACCTTCCTCTTCTAATACATCATCCTCTGTAAAGGATACTTTTTCATCTGCCTCAACGTCCACTCCCAAACCTTTTAACACCATCAGCAAACCATCTACAAATCAAACGATAGATACTTCACCCCCAACGGGCTCTGCTTCTGTTACAAGCAAAAAGGCTTTTATCCCCGAACATAAAGATGAGGCTGTTAAAATTCAACTAGGGGCGTTTAGCAAACAAGTGTCGAAAAGCAAATTCAAGGCCGTGCCATTCCCCGTTCAAAATGAGACAGGGGAAGATGGGATCACCCGCTATTTTATAACAACAACTAATGTGGCCCGCGATCTGGAAACTATTAAACAGGCAGGGTTTAAGGACGCTTTTGTAAAACATGAGCAGCCTATAGAATCTTCTGTTACAACCAACCATACGCCTTCCAAAAATGAGATCGTCATTCAACCTGATGTTGTTTATTCCAAAACAAATGCAAGGCTGACGTCTTCCAATCAAAATAATTCTTTAGGAAATGCCGGCAAATCCTCCTCTGCAGTTGTTCCTGCTATAGCAAAAGAAACAATAGCCGCTAACAATCATTCAATAGCCTCAACAGCTAAAACAACTGAAATATCTCAAAATAATCCAACAACACCTGTAAGTGGTACCCATGAAAATGCGTTCACGGATCCCTTAACTCAACAGAATTCTTCACCCGGAACAACACAAAATGAATCCCCGACTAATTCAGTAAATAAGGCCTCAACAGATAGTCTTCCTCAACAAGCACCTCCGGTTGTAGTAAAAACAGATAGTGTAATGCCAATCGCCAAAACAGATAGTGTAATGAAACCTGTTATAAAAAAAGACAGTCTGAAATCACCTCCCGATTATCGTTGGGCTTTTTCATTGATGGGTGGTCCAAACATCTATTTAAATCAGGCAAAAACAACCTTGTTTAATTCCAAATCGGAAACACAAGCCGTTACATATGGAGGAGACATCAAAGTAGAATATGCTTTTATTAAAAACCTGTCTGCCAGTATCGGTGTGGGCTACCAGTCTCATAGCATTGAAAAAAGCGAAACTCGATTCACATTTAGTAAATTTATGACAAACGATTATATCATTACATCGTCTTTTGGTAATATGGTCATTGACAATAGCACATTGTTTCAGGGATTCTATATGATTGCTCCGGTAGACAGTTTTTTTGCCAGTTATAAATACAAAAGCACCATTCAGTCTGTAAATGTTCCACTTCAGGCAAACTGGTATTTCTTTAATACATCCAGAATCAGATTATACAGTAGTATTGGAATGAATGTCAGTTATATTGTTTCACAACAAAGCCATTTAACACTCATCAAAGAACATCATGAAGATGATTTGTATTACAAAAATATACAGGCTCATAAACTCAATGCCATTTTGCTTTTAAGTTTAGGTTGTGATATCCGTTTAACCAAACGATTCTATTTTTCGGTAGCACCAGGCTATCGGTATGCGCTTACCAATTATTCTCCTGTATCCGGTATTACGTTTAAACCGTCGTATTTGTCGGCCACAGGGGGTTTTAAGCTGAGGTTTTAATTCATAATCTTGCTAAGGTCCCGATAGCTATCGGGAGAGGAATTGTTTGAGCTCTTCTTTTCCCTTAGAGGAAACTAAAAAAGGCTTGTGTAATACAAGCCTTTTTTATTATAATTTGCCTTTCACAATTTCATCTACGATACCCGGATCAAGTAAAGTAGATGTGTCGCCCAGATTACTAACATCTCCTTCTGCTACTTTCCGTAAGATGCGGCGCATGATTTTTCCGCTACGTGTTTTAGGCAGGCCGCTTACAATTTGAATTTTATCGGGTTTGGCAATAGGGCCAATGATCTTATTTACCTCTGCAATGATCTCTTTTCTCAGGATGTCGTGATCTTTAGTGGTAGATGGTACTATAACATACGCATAAATGCCCTGTCCCTTAATATCATGCGGGTATCCCACAACAGCGCTTTCCACAACATCGTTATGTGTATTAATCGCGCTTTCCACTTCTGCTGTTCCGATGCGGTGTCCTGAAATATTCATAACATCGTCTACACGCCCTGTAATTCTATAAAATCCGTTCTCATCTCTGCGGCAACCATCTCCGGTAAAATATAACCCCGGATAGGTAGAGAAGTACTCTTTCTTACAACGGTCGTGATCGCCATAAGTTGTGCGGATCATAGAAGGCCATGGGAATTTAATGCATAAATTGCCTTCTACATTATTTCCTGAAATTTCATTTCCTTTTTCGTCTACTAATAATGGTTGAACGCCGGGCATTGGCAAGGTTGCAAAACTTGGTTTGGTTGGCGTTACACCGGCCAATGCAGAAATTAAAATACCGCCGGTTTCTGTTTGCCACCATGTATCAACGATCGGGCATTTTTCTTTTCCGATGTTTTTATGATACCACTGCCAGGCTTCTTCATTAATAGGTTCCCCAACACTTCCCAGAACTTTTAAAGAATCCAGTTTATAAGGTTTCACAAAATCTAATCCTACTGCTTCTAATGCTCTGATAGCGGTGGGCGCCGTATAAAAATGAGTCACCTGATATTTATCGATCACTTTCCAGAAACGTCCTGCATCCGGAAATGTAGGTACGCCTTCAAATATTACAGAACTAGCTCCTGCTAATAAAGGGCCGTAGGCAATATACGAATGCCCTGTGATCCAACCCACATCGGCCGTGCACCAAAACAGATCCTTAGATGTGGTATTAAGATTCATTTGAAAAACATTTTGAAACGTATAACAGGTGTATACCATATACCCGCCGCAAGTATGCACCACTCCTTTTGGTTTTCCCGTAGAGCCTGATGTATATAAAATAAAGAGAATGTCTTCACTATCCATTAATTCAGCCTCACAGATAGAGGAAGCCTGAGGCACCACATCCTGCCAGATCACATCTCTTTCGCTATTAATAGTAATAGGTGTATTGGTGTGTTTATAGATGACTACTTTTTCAACGCTGGCACATGTTTCTAACGCTTCGTCAACTACCGTTTTAATAGGAATATCTTTTACTCCCCGGTATGCGCCATCGGTGGTTAACACCACTTTACAATCGCTGTCCTGAATTCGTCCTGCTAACGCTGAAGAAGAGAACCCTGCAAATACAACGGAGTGGACGGCCCCAATTCGGGCACAGGCCAGCATAGCGAAAACAGCTTCCGGAATCATGGGCATATAGATACAAACCCTGTCTCCTTTTTTCACATTCAGTGATTTTAACGTGTTGGCTAATTTACAGACTTCGTCATGTAAGTTTTGATATGTAATAACTCTGTTAGTTCCATCAACAGCATTAGGTTCCCATATAAAAGCCGTTTGATTGGCTTTGGCCGGCAAGTGTCTGTCGATAGCATTTTCTGTAATATTAAATTTTCCATGGATGAACCATTTAACATCCGGTCCTTCAAAGTTCCAGTCTAAGGTCTTTGTCCATGGCTGTTTCCAGGTAAACTGTTTAGCGATAGTATCCCAGAATGCTTCAGGGTTTTCTACTGACTTCTTGTATTCTTCTTTGTATTGTTCAAATGTTGTGATCATATGTCCGATTTTTAAGTTCTATATTTTAATTCCCATAATTAACACATCGTCTACCTGCTCATGATGGCTTTTCCAATCATCAAAGGCTTTCGCTAAAATGTCGCGTTGTTCTTTCACGTCTTTATCCGCAATGGCGCAAAATAAATTTTCGAGTGGTTTATACTTGAATTTCTTTCCTTTTTCTCCTCCAAACTGATCGGCATAACCATCGCTAATCAGGTAGATACAATCATTTTTTTGAAGCGATATGATTTGATTGGTATAACTATTGATGATTCCCGAAAAGCTTTCGCCAATAGGTTGTTTGTCGCCTTTATAGATTTGAATCTCCCCACCGCGTACTACATAAATATTACTATTGGCACCGGCAAATTGCATGGTCAATGTATCAAAATTAATATCGCACATGGCAATTTCCATCCCGTCTTTAATAGTTCCGGTGCTGGTTTTGCTTTTGATGGTTTTGGGCAACTGTACGTTAATATAATCCAAAGCCTGTGCGGGTGTAGATATGGCCGAACGGTTAATGGTTTGATTTAAAAGCGTATTTCCAACCAGGCTCATAAAGGCTCCCGGAACCCCATGTCCGGTACAATCAACGACAGCTACCACCGTACGTTTAACATTCGGTTCTGTTTTAGATCTCACTTTATGGGCCCAGTAAAAGTCGCCACTCACAATATCCCTGGGTTTAAAAAACACAAAATGCTGCGGAAATAACGCTGTTAATTCTTCTTCATCCGGTATAACTCCTTGTTGAATTCGGCTTGCGTAGGTAATACTATCAGTGATCTCATTATTCTTTTCTTCAATAATATTTTTTTGCGCAGTGATTTCGTTATTAAATAATTGTAACTGAGCATTTGTTTTTTTCTTCTCGATATTGGATTTAATAGTAAATCCTAAAAAGATAATTAAACACAAACCGCCTAATACGGCTGCCCAGATAATATATTTTTGTTGTTTGATCTTCTCCTGTGTAATTAAATCTTTATTCTTTTGGATCAGATCCTTTTCACGTTGTTCGGCCTTATACTTAAAGTCTAATTCGATCTCGTTGATCTTTTTGGAATTAGCATTATTGTTTACCGAATCGTTCCATAATTTATAAAGGCGATAATATTTAAAGGCTTCTTTATCGTTCCCCATCATTTCATAGGTCTCGCTTAATCCTTTATAATTGTAAATAAAATCATCAGCCGATTGAATTTGTTTGGTAACTATTAATGCGCTATCATAATATCGCAAAGCTTTTTTATAGTCTTTGGTGTCTTTATAAATATCTGCCAGCGACCCGTAAGCCACAGCTATTTCTGTAGCCACCCCCATTTTTTTATATTCATAAAGGGTTAACAGATTATACTCGATGGCTTTATCATATTGTTTTTGGGAATAAGCCACGTTTCCTAAGTTGCCAATAGCCGACAAATAGGTGCGATAATCTTTCGTTTTTTGAGACGAGTTTTTGCACAAATAATAATAATACATAGCACTATCTTCCATATGCAAATCGTGATACACATTACCTAAAATTAAGTAACTCGCATTACGAATCATACTCTCAGCACTTTCGTTAGAATCTTCTAATACTTTAGCTGATAATAAGGCATATTTTTTAGCAGTTTGAATATCTTCTCCCTTATAGATAGAAGAAAGGCTGATGTATATTTCAGAAAGCTTGAGGTTTTTTTTGTATTGTTTAGCTAATTCAACACCTTCCAAAGACACTTCTACTGCTTTCTTTCTGTCTCCAATAAAATCATAGGCTCTACCCGCACACATTAACACTTCCAGTTCACAAATAATGCTTTTACTCTTTCTTATATTCGAAATAAATTTATTTTCGAAGTAAATACAAGAATCAAATTTTCCCTGCATGTAATAATTCATTACCAGCATGCTTTGCCCATCTGCCAGATAGTTTTTATAATTATCTAAAAAGGGAAGGGCTTTTTGAATATATTCTTTACTCTTGTTCAAACTGTCTTCCGATTTAAGAAGCGTTGCTTTACAAAGCAAGACAAGTCCTTTTTTTAAATTCTGTTTTGTAGCATCAACAGTTACTTTTTCCACATCAGTAATAAGATTTCTGGCCTTTTGTGACTCGTTGTAGTTTGTTAATGCAGTTACTGCTGCCGGGGCTTTTTGAATTTTTAAAACAGGGTTAGTTGTTTCATAATATTCCTGGCATAACTTTTCCACCCCGTTGGTTTGTCCAACAACAGTGCTTAATTGTAAAATCCCAAATAATAATAAAAATGTCTTTTTATGTAAAAACTTCATCATGTAAAAATAGTAAACAAAACAGAATGGCGACTATTTAGAATTGTTTTAAATATTGTTTTATGACAATTCCATGACATACAAAAAGCCATTGTTCACGTACTTTGTAAAAGATACCTATGAACGCTTTTAAGATCATTTCCATAACTCACAAATCTGCTCCATTAGATCTTATTGGAAAATTGCATTTGGATGAAAATCACCAGCAGGACTATCTGGGTGGTTTAAAAATCAGAATGGATTTAAAAGAATTAATGTTCTTAAGTACCTGTAATCGTGTTGAATTTGTTGTAAATACCGATCGCGAGATTGCTCCGGAATTTCTATCCGACTTATTTTACTCCGTTAATTCCCGCTTAACAAAAGAAGATTTAGATGATTTAATTGAAAAAACAGTTACTTACGAAGGAGAAACTGCCTTAACCCATTTGTTTGAAGTATCGGCTTCTCTGGATTCGTTAGTTGTTGGAGAGCGTGAAATTATTACACAGGTGCGCAAAGCCTATGAGTTTTGTAATCTATTAGGCTTAACCGGCGATACTATTCGTTTGGCTATTAAGCAAACCATTGAAACAGCCAAGCGGGTTTATACAGATACGGATATCGCCAAAAATCCTGTATCCATCGTGTCTTTAGCCTATCGTCAGTTACGTAGTTTAGGAATTAAAAATAATGCCCGCATTATTTTTGTTGGTGCCGGAGAAACCAACGCCAATATGGCGAAATATTTAAAAAAACATCAGTACGCCAATTTTACGGTATTTAACCGCACGCTTGAAAACGCTGAAAAATTAGCAAAAGAATTAAGCGGCAAGGCGCGTGAACTAGCTCATATCTCTGACTTTAAGGAAGGTTTTGATGTGTTGATTACCTGTACTTCTTCCCAAAACCCTGTTATCACCAACGATATTTACACCTCATTACTTGGAAACGACCCTTCTAAAAAAGTGATCATTGATTTGGCTATTCCTGCTGATGTGGATGTGGGGGTGATCGAATCAAACGATGTTCATTATATTGATATTGAATCTTTGAAAAAACAGGCCGCTGAAAATTTACTAAAACGAGAAGGAGAAATAGAAGCCTGCAAAGCCATTATCAGCGCTAAAGTAGAAGAATTTAAACAGTTGTTCCAGGAACGTAAAATAGAATTGGCTTTTGGCGAAATTCCAAAACAAATTAAATACATCAAAGAAACTGCTTTAAACGAAGTGTTTGCTAAAGAAATGAATTCGCTTGATCCTCAAGGGAAAGAAGTGCTTGATAAAGTGCTGAGCTATATGGAAAAAAAATACAATGCCTTAGCCATTAAGACCGCTAAGAAGGTGTTTTTAGAAGAGGATCTTTAGTTTTTATCTGCTCAAAAAGTTCCCGACCACGCTCGAACTGACAAAAAAATACATTATCTTGTAGCCTCTAATTTTATTACAACACTATGATCATCATTGGCACACGCGGCAGCGATTTAGCACTTTGGCAGGCTAATTACACAAAAGATTTATTAGAAAAACAAGGGCACGAGGTAGAGATAAAAATTATCGAAACCAAAGGAGACACCTCTCAACAGTGGAACACGAGTTTTGATAAATTAGAAGGTAAAGGCTTTTTTACCAAAGAACTGGAAGAAGCCTTATTAAATAAAACCATTGATGTTGCTGTTCACTCGCATAAAGATTTACCAACAGAAAATCCGGATGGATTAATGATAGCGGGCGTATCATCCCGTGAAAACCCTGCCGATTGGCTGATCATGCGCGATGAAGCTGAAGACACCACCAAAAAATTTAATCTAAAAGAAGGGGCGAAAGTGGGCACTTCTTCTGCCAGAAGAAAATCTCAATTGTTATCCTTCAGACCAGACGTGGAAATTGCTGATCTTCGGGGCAATGTACCCACCCGTATCAAAAAATTAAAAGAAGGGCAGTATGATGCCATTATATTAGCAGCTGCCGGATTAGAACGCTTAGACCTGGATTTATCTGAGTTCACCGTTGAGCAACTGGAAACATCCGAATTTGTTCCGGCTCCGGCACAAGGAGTTTTAGCCTGGCAAATACGTGAAGACGATTATAAATTAAGTGATGTGTTTGATGCAGTGTGTGATTATGATGTGATGATCAACATCAACATTGAACGCCGTATTTTAAATTTACTGGATGGTGGTTGCCAATTGCCCTTAGGTGTTTTTTGTGACACAGAGATGAACGACCAGGACCGAAAATTATTTAAAGTATGGGTATCCGCTGCAGATGCCTGGAATACACAGGTAAAACAACTGTATTACGAAACAACCAATACAGAAGATCTGCCCGAAAAAATTGTTGAACACTTACAGCGCATCAGTACTAAATCTGTTTTCATCTCCCGCGAAGCTCACGAAAGCAATCATTTAAACAGATGGCTGGGTAATTTAGGCTTTAATGTAGAATGCAAAAGCCTGATCGATTTAAAGAAGCTAACGATTAAAGAACTGCCTAAAAGCGATTGGTTGTTTTTTAGCAGCAAACATGCTGTTGAATTTTTCTTTATGCAAAAACCCGACATCGGAACTACAAAAATTGGCTGTATCGGTAAATCGACTTCACAGGCCATTCGTGAATTAGGTTTACGTGCCGATTTTATTGGCCAAAGCACAGATACAAAATTAGTAGGGAAACAATTTTCAGCACGAGTTGGGTTAGGTAAAGTGGTTTTCCCGGTGGCACGAGAAAGTATGCGTACCATTCAATGGCAGTTTCCAAAACAACAAAACTGTATCGATTTGCCTGTTTATGCCGCATTAAAAGTGCCTCATGAAGTGGCCGAAACAACCGATATCTTAGTATTTACAAGTCCAAGTAATGCAGAATCCTATTTGGAAAAAAACAAAATTCACCCGCATCAAAAAGTAATTGCTATGGGCGAAGCCACCGAAAAATCATTGTTGAAAGCTAAAGTAAAAGAATCACAGATTTCGAAACCGTATTCGTTTGATGATTTAGGTTTATACAGAGCAATTTTACACACACTATAATTATTCAATACAAATAGACAGAGACAAGAGGTCTAAGAGAACATAAGTAGTATCGATTTCAAAAACAAACTCCGTGTACTCCAAAACTCCTCTACCCTGTGTTTAAAGAAAACAAAATGATACCCTTTCAAAATCCAACCATATATATTGGCGATTTAAGAATTGATGAGCCAATAACCACACTAACGGATTTATTATTTATTGGTGTGTGCTTTTTTGCGTTTTTTAAAACAAAGAATATTTCAGATGACAAAGGGTTAACCCTTTACCGTTGGTTCTTTTTATTGACAGGTGCATCTACCTTAGTAGCAGCCTTAATTGGTCATGCCTTTTTATATTACTTTGGTACTGATGCAAAAATTTATGGCTGGGTAACAGGATTGTTCGGCACCTCCGTTGCTCAATTTGGTGCCTTATACCACACCCGTAATAGCATTCCCGAGTCTTTGTACAAAACATTAATGATCATCTGTGCCATTGAAGTTGTAGCCGCCTTTGTTTCCGTATTTGCATTTTGGTCGTTTGTGGTGGTGGAAGTGCATTCTGCTTTTGGATTGGTATTAATCGTAACCATTTTAGAAAATATTCATTATAAAAAAACAAAATCACAGCTTAGCTTATTTATGATATATGGTGTTGGTGTAGCCGTTATAGCGGTACTTTGCCATGTATTTAAATTAGCCATGTCTGTGTGGTTCAATCATGCCGATTTAAGCCATGTGTTCATGGCCATTAGCATGTATTTAATGTACAAAGGAGCCAGTAAATATCAATCAACAGCTATCGAATTAGTATAAATCATTTATATAAAAAACCATGATTACTCATCGCCCGCGTAGAAATCGAAAATCAGAAGCTATCAGAAACTTAATTCAAGAAAATCACGTTACGGTGAATGATTTTATTTTTCCTTTATTTTTAATTGACGGGAAAAACAAAAAATCAGAAGTAAAATCTATGCCCGGCATTTTTAGATTAAGTCCTGACTTAATGCTGAAAGAAATTGAACAGTGTTTGAAATTAGGGATTACCACCTTTGATGTATTCCCTAGTTTAACGGATAAATACAAAGATAAATTTGCTACAGAAAGCACAAATAAGAACGGCTTGTATTTAAAAACATTAGCCCTTATTAAAAAGAAATTTCCGGAAGCCTGTATCATGACGGATGTGGCCATGGATCCATACAGCAGCGACGGACATGATGGTTTAGTAAAAAACGGTGAAATTGTAAATGATGAAACACTGGAGATTCTTGCAAAAATGGCAGTTGCTCAGGCAGAATGCGGGATTGATATTATAGGGCCAAGTGATATGATGGATGGGCGTGTGGGCTATTTAAGAGATGCGCTGGACGACGCAGGATTTTCCAATGTCTCTATCATGAGCTATACAGCAAAATATGCCAGTGCTTTTTATGGCCCATTCAGAGATGCTTTGGATAGTGCTCCAAAATTTGGTGATAAAAAAACATATCAAATGAACCCGGCCAATAGTAAGGAAGCCTTAATTGAAGCGCAATTGGATTTGGAAGAAGGCGCTGATTTTTTAATGGTGAAACCGGCTTTATCTTATCTGGATATTATTAAAGACCTCAACACGAATTTTGATTTACCAATTGCCGCCTATAATGTAAGTGGCGAATATGCCATGGTAAAAGCCGCTGCCGCCAAAGGCTGGATTGATGGAGATAGAGTACGGGATGAAATTTTATTAAGTATGAAGCGTGCCGGTGCGTCTATCATCTTAACCTACTTTGCTAAAGAGTGGGCCTTAAAACACAAATAACTATTTTTTAGAGAGCAGATAAGCCCATCTGATCAATACATATTGCAAAGGTAACCTAAGTATCGCCACCCAAAACAGGATACCGAATGATGCATACGTGTCTATCACCATTTGTATATGAACAGGTAAAAAAGCTACAAGCATCGCAATAATAAGCCATGCAGCTACTTTTCTGGTTTTTTTAAACTGCATCAGGATCCCTAATATGATCTCACAAATGCCACTTATATAAACGAGTTCGAGCGGTATTGGAAAATAATGAGGCATTATCTTCATGTAAAATTCGGCGTTCACAAAATGGTTGATGCCTGCTATTAAATATAACAAGCTTAAACAGATAAGGGATATTTGCCTTTTTTTCATGAACCAAATTTTTGAATCATAGTAAATGTAGTCTTAATTATTAAAATAAGTGAAATTTTAAAAAAGGCTTCCCGGATTAATTTTTATCCAGTAAATTCGGTTGACTATAAAATGTAAATATGCGTATATGTTTTAGTATCATTGGTTTGTTATGGAGTCTATTGGCTTATTCTCAATCATTAGTTCACGTGAAATTCAGTAAACCATTTGCTGTAATCAAATTTCTGCAAACCGCCATCAACAGTCATGGCACATCTGTTACGTTCAAACATCAGATAGATACCTCTTTCCTATCAAAAGAGGCCGCCTTTCAGGATCTGGTGGAAGATTACCAATCCTTACAATTAGATTATAACTATGTCAAGCAACAATATCCTTCCAATAGAAAGCACACCACTTCAACCTGGGATCTGTTATGTGTGGCAGCCATATCATCCGATAATAATCAGGAATTGTTTGATCGCATCATTGGCATATATCCAAACACCGATTATTTAAAACTAAAAGACATTCTCACAAAAGCAGAACCATATTATGATCGCTTCATTTATAACCGATACAAATTGGTCATTGAAGATAAGGTAAGGGAATTAAATGGATTAAGCCCTCAACTGAATACGCTGTTTGAAAAGTTTAAAACCTTTTACGGCAGTAGCTGGGATAAATCCATGCCGTTTAATTTAACTATCTATCCTATTATTGGCAGGCATGGGCAAACAACGGCCACGCCGCATGCCAATTGTTTAGAAATGGGTATTCTGACACAGGAAGAAGATGTATTTGGCCTGTTATCCATTGGCATGCATGAAATGAGTCATGTGTTATTTGAAGAGCAACCGCTTTTATTACAACAGCAATTAGACAGTACGTTCACGGATAGCATCACCCCTTTTACAAAATTCGCGTATCATTATATAGATGAGGCCCTGGCTACCGCATTAGGTAATGGTTATGCCTATAAAGAGCTGGCCGGCGAATCAGATTCTTCGGAGTGGTATAATGATATTTATATCAACGCTTATGCTAAGGCAATCTTTCCTTTAGTAGAAGAGTACGTCAACAATAAACAACAAATAGATAAAGCATTTATTATAAAGGCGATGGTGTTATTTGAACAAACGTTTCCTAAAGCATTGTATGACTTTGATCCTTTGTTAATGACAAGCGACATTTATTTTGAAGATGACGTCACCAAAGAAATAGATGATATGGAAGCAGTATTACATTCTGCCTTCAGGATATATAGCAGTAATATGTCTATTCCTATAAACGATAAACTATCGCTAGATAACATAAAACATTCCAAAGAAACACAAATCATTATCATTCATAAAAATCAAGCACAAATATTAGCGAAGCTGAAATTAATCTTTAAGAATTTAGCCACTGTTCCACTGCAAAAAAACATGGTCATTAGTTTCCTGGATAAAAACAAACGTGCCATTATTATTGTAGTAGCTGAAAATAAAGCAAAAGCAATAGAAGGCATTAAGTTGCTGAAAATACAAAAAGAGATTAATCCTAAAAAGTTGTGGGTTACGTTTTAATGAACTACTATCTTACGAATTAAATATGTGTCAGTTTTTATATTATAAAACTTAACGTAATAAATTCCTTTAGCTAATTTTTCACAATATATTGTTTTATCTATGATAATGTTAGGTATTTCCTTGCCATTCAAATCAAAAATATCAGGAGATTTGTAAATAGATTCATCATACGTCAAACTAACATTTGTATTTATTGGATTAGCAATAAAAATATCATCTGTGTTTTGTAGTTCTCTAACCTTCGTGGGACTGATAACAGTAACTTTGGTGAAAGCACTGTCACTTGTTGTTTGATTATTGGTGCCAATAACAGGCCAAACTACAACCGTTGTTCCGTTACCATTAACTTTAAAATTGTTAGCGCCAGAAGCTGTAGTGCCTATAGTAAACGATTGTGATGATCCCTGTGAAAAATTAGACACAACCAAATTAGTAGACGTTAAAATACTGTATTTTGGCGTAGCAAAAGAACTGGTATCAATTGCTAAGTTAACCGTAATTGTACCAGTTAATGGTACTGATCCGGTATTTTTAAAACTGCCGCCTACCAATATTGATGTCCCATTTGTTACTGTATACCCTGGGACAACAAATACTGTTTGACTTTGTATACCAACTAAAGCTTGAGACTTACCTAAATAGTAATTACATAAAAAACTAATTACTATTAACCCTTTTAATATACTACCAGATTTTGTCATTTATTTGACTGTTTTTTGTGATAAATTTAACAAAATGCTAGTATAATGTTTTTACAGATTATCTATAATATTACGCAAACAAATTATGGATATTTTAAAAACCAGCATAAAGAGTCTTCATAAAGAGGAAATTATTAATTACAAACTGTATACTAATCGTACTCAATCAGACATAAAAAGAAAAGATATTATTTTGTTCGATTTGATTCGGAAAGACAATCATATCAAATCAGAAAGTGATTTTATTAATCATATTTATGGAACATCTACTGATAAAAATAAATATTATCGCTTAAAGAATCGTTTGCATACAGAGTTATGCAACAGCTTGGTACAGTTTCATTATTATAAAACAGATGTAAATGCCGTTTATAGTGAGCTCATGCTTTTTAATATTTTTGTTTCAAAAAATGAATGGGAAATAGCAAATTACCATTTAGAAAAGGCTGAAAAAAAAGCCATACAAACAAATGATCTTACACTTCTGGATTTAATCTATAATGAAAAAATAAAATTTGCCAGTAATTACAATTTTGGTGATATAAAACTTATTGTAGAAAAAAGCGAAGAGCATTTTAAAAAAATAGAGCATTTAAAAAAACTTGAGTTTGCTATTGCTAAAAGCATTTATGATTTACATAAAGCCCAGGGATATACCAATACCGAAAAATCATCGCTTTTAACCCTTAAAAAAATTATCAAAAATTTGGAAAAAATAAAGGCATTTAAAACCGATATTATATTCCGAACCAAATGCTTTGAAGGATTAGGCAGGGTATTGTTGTCTCAGCAAAATTATACAGAATTAGAACGGTTCAGTCTCACTGTTTTTAATAATTTTGATAAAGAACGGTTGTTTTCTAAAAGCAACCACGAAACAAAGCTTCAAATGCTCACATATATATGCAATAGTTTATTCATCAACAAAAAGTATGAGTTAGCTATCGATTGGATTCATAAGCTTAAAGAGGCAATGTCAGAATTCAACAATCTTTTATATGACCGATACATTTTCTTTTACTACAACTCTCTGGTAAATAACTATTCGATGATTGATCCAAAAAAATCAATGGAAATCCTTATTAAAGCTAAAGTAGAGAAAAGCATTATGATGCACCCAACTCATTTAGGATATGTGTATTTGAATCTTGCCGGCGCACACTTTGATTTAAAGGAATACCGGCTAGCTCTAAAAAATATTTTAGAGCTATACCACCATAAATTATTTAATATGCTGGACCAAGGTTTTAAATTAAAAATATCTATTCTTGAAATCATATTGCGGATTGAGCTCCATGATTTAGATTATGCAGAGCGACTTATCAAACAGCTTCAACTTAATTACAAAGAATCATTGAAAACCGAAGAACATCTTAGCGATTTAAATTTTATAAAAACTATCAAGCAACTAATTATCAAACACCAGTTCCAAAAAAACAAACTCACTCGTGAAATTGTAGAAACATTTTTAGAAGGAAATCATTCCACAAAAACTCATCAGATTGTTAATTATGCGCATTGGTTGGCAACCAAATTTAATTTGACCGAGTAAGTGTTTTTTCGTTTTTTATCTTTGAAATAAAGACATAAGCTAATTTTTTGTTTTTTGTTTGCGTAAGAAAATAAAATACACAATTAACCGGTTTCTGTATTTTCCCTCAACTTTGAAGTAACATATAAAAATATAATCATGAAAACAAAAACATTACTCAACTCTATTTTAAAAAGTTGCTTAGCTCTTTTTATAGCAAGTAACGTATATGCTCAGTGCAGCTTATCTGTTATAAAAAGAGATAGCAGTTCCTGCAGTCTCAAGGGGTTTTATGCAAACACCCCGAATGCCCAGTGGGAAATTCGAAATGACCAAGGACAAATAATATACTCATCCCCTGGCACTTCAGTAATGGGTATGTCTTATCTTCCTTACAATTTTTTAAATAATGGCGTTTTTTATTTGGTTAAAGCCGCCAGTAGCTCAGCTCCTATTTGTTATGGTGCGTATACATTAGCTATCAGTTGTGCATCAAATACTTGTTCAACTACATTTAACGCAACACAGAGTTCCACTAGCTGTACAACCTATAATTTTAGCAGCTATTCTACAGGTAGTGCCGTTGAATATCGTTTAGATTACGGAGACGGAAATTATTATTTTGGATCATCATTTTCAAACTTATCTCATCAGTATTCGTCTCAGGGCGTTTATACAGCAACTCTAAGTGCCTTTACCAATACCCATGTGCCACTATCGCCATGTAGTACATATACTCAGGCTATTAACGTGAGTTGCTCTCCTTGTCATGCAAGCTTTACCTACACAACGGATCCTACAAATTGCTATACCTACGTTACCAATACATCCACCGGATCGAATCTTACTTATAAATGGTACCGTTCATACAATGGTGGACCCATTATATCTTTAGGCACTACTACAAATGTTGTTGTCCCTATGGCATTATCAAACGGTACAAATAATATTGGCCTTGCCATCTACTCAAATGGTTTTTATTGTGATTCTACCTCACAAATACTAAACATAAATTGTACGCCAACGCCAACATGTAATGCTTCATATACTTATTCAACCGATACAAGCTGTATGACCCATTTCATAAATATGTCAACTGGAACAAATTTAACATATTCGTGGGTTGAATATAATAATGGGTATACTCTTTTAAGCCATAACATAAATCCAACATTAAGTTTATCAAACGGGCAGCATATAATAAAGCTTTATAGCTTTTCATCATATGCCTTATGTGATTCAACTACTCAGATTATAACAATTAATTGTACTCCAACGCCAACATGTAACTCTTCATTCACCTATTCTACCGATGTCAATTGTGTAACTCATTTAATAAATACCTCAAGCAGCTCAAACTTAACATTTAGTTGGACTGAAAAAATTGGAACCAATTACACTCTTTTAGCCAACACAACAAATCCAACGTTATATTTATCTAATGGCATGCATATAATTCAACTCACCGTTTCTTCAAACGGAACTTATTGTAGTTCAACTACTCAAACATTAAACGTTAATTGTACGCCAACGCCAACATGCCAAGCTGCATTTACAAGTCAAACTGATCCGGTTACATGTATGACCAACTTTATAAATCAATCAATAGGAACTAATTTACATTCTGAATGGATTGACCTTGACAACGGTTATTCTTCTTTAAGTTCATCCGCGAGTCCAACATTGGGTTTGCCGAACGGAACGTATCACATTGGTTTATTTACTTTTTCAAATGGAGTTCTTTGTGATTCTGTATACCAATATGTAACTATCAATTGTTCCGGAAATCAAACAGGCATTTGCCAGGCAAATGCGCAGTTCACAGTCTTTGCCGATTCTACTAATCCTGGGCATTATTTCGCCTATAATCTGTCATCAGGAACGGGTACTCTCTCTTATTTATGGGATTTTGGCGATGGAATGACATCTTCTCAACAATATCCTTTCCATCAATATGCTACGCCGGGTCAATATCCTATCTGCTTGCTAGTTTCTGCAAACAATGGATCTACTAATTGCTATGACGTATTCTGTGATTCTTCAAGTGTTCACAGAATGGCCTCCGGTTTTGTAATGAGTTCTATTAATGTTATTCCACAAAGTGTAACAGGCATAAAAAATGTTGGTGAAAATCTATCGTTCAAAGCATTTCCAAATCCTATCGCGGATGTTTTAAATATAGAATTTACCAACGAAAACGTTTCCGGCTTTGTTATAACAATTACCGATGCTATAGGAAGAGAAGTTTTAAGTAAAGAAGTAAATGGAAGAACTTCTACTCTAAATACTAGTTATTTATCAAAAGGCTTTTATAATTTGATTTTGTTAAATGATAAAGGCGAGGTGTTAAAAATAAATAAACTGGTAAAATAAAGCTTGTGTTTGGTGGTCGTTAATAGGTAACCGCATATAGTTTAGTGTATGCGGCCCTATTAATGTTTTAAGTTACAAGTTTATCTTGATTTTAACATAACAAAGGGTTTGTGGTTATTAGCTACAAACCCTTTGTTATATTAATTCTTTTATTGGAACTATTGTTTGGATTCTACCATCTCTCCATCAGTTATCGTAAAATATGATGGATTAGTTGATTTTCTTTGCGCAAGGTAATAGCTATATTCCGAAGAAAAGTTCTTACGATGTGTAATCGTTTCATCAAAATTACCATTTAACCCGATTAATAATTCCGTAACTTCTCTAACAGCGTATCCGCCACTTGTTGCGCCTGTCATATAATCCACCAGTTTATTTTTAATCACGTATCCGTTTAGTAAAGGGTTTGATTTATGTGGAATAAAAATCCGCACACCACAAACCTCTGCAAGGTTTAAATCCAACACATCTAACCTTCTAAAACCACAAAAGGAAATTAATCCTAAAAAATTGTGAGTAAAGTTTTAGGCTCTTAAAATAAGTTTTCACTCTTGATGCACATAGTTTTAGTTTAATTTGGTTTCGATAACTAAATAGTAGTATACGATAACTCAATGCGAATATATGATAACTAAATAGTATGCACGTTAAACCATTTCAAAAGTTTTTGGCTAGCTGGTTCGGACAAAGAAGTCTACCTTTACTACATTCCATTGTAAATAAAAAATTATGAAAACAAAAACATTACTTAATTCTATTTTAAAAAGTTGCTTAGCTCTTTTTATAGCAAGTAACGCATATGCTCAGTGCAGCTTATCTGTTATAAAAAGGGATAGCAGTTCCTGCAGTCTCAAAGGGTTTTACTCAAGCGACCAAAATGTTGATTGGCAAATTAAAGATGGCTACGGCCGAATAATAGCCAATAATTTTGGTAATACCATTCCGGGATATTCCTATTTTCCATACAATTCTTTTAATAGAAATGGGAATTATGTTGTTACAGCTATAAGCGAAACAAACCCAAATTGTAATGCCAGTTATTCATTGAATATTAATTGCCTTGGTAATATGGATCAGTGCCATGCAAGTTTTACCTACACAACAAATCCCAGTAACTGTTATACGTATTTTACTAATACATCAGCGGGTACAAACCTAAGTTATAAATGGTACTATTCATACAATGGTGGATCCATTATATCTTTAGGCACTACTACAAATGTTGTTGTCCCCATGGCATTATCAAACGGTACAAATAATATTGGCCTGGCCATATACTCAAATGGTTTTTATTGCGATTCAACCTCACAAATACTAAACATAAATTGTACGCCGCCTGTTACACCTACATGTAACGCTTCGTACATATATTCTACTGATATCAATTGTGTTACGCACTTTACAAACACATCAACGGGTAGCGGAAACCTAACATATTATTGGAGTGAAAAAATCGGTAACTCGTATGCTTCTTTAAGTTTTGCTTCAAATCCAAGTTTAAGTTTATCTAACGGTACTCATTCCATCGTTCTTACTAGCAGTTCTAATGGCAATTATTGCGACACCACTATGCAAACTGTAAACATTGCTTGTGGTGGAACAGTTGTACCATCATGTCAAGTAACATCAAGTATTACTTTATTTGTTGATAATGCAAATCCCGGAAACTACTTTTGTTATAATCAATCTACAGGTTCTGGAATCTTAACATACTTATGGGATTTTGGAGATGGTACTACTTCAACTCAACAATATCCTTTTCATCAATATGCACAACCTGGAAATTATCCTGTTTGCCTAACAACAACCAATACTAATGGAACTCTTACCTGTTCTGCTACTGATTGCGATTCCTCAAGCGTACAAAGAATGGCCGCAGGTTTTTTAATGAGTTCCATTAATGTCATTCCACAAAGTGTAACAGGTATAAAAAACACTACCAATGACTTTAAGTTAAATGCATATCCCAATCCTATGAATGATGCTTTATATATAGAGTTTGTTTCGTCAACAAAAACAAAACATATGGCAGTAATAGTAGATGCGATTGGTAGGGAAGTCATCCGAAAATCTCTTGAAAAAACAGAAGAAACTATAAATACATCGGCCTTAGAAAAAGGTTATTATAGCCTGATCATTGTTGATGAAAAAGAGACTGCTATAAAAACCATTAAACTTGTAAAATAAGCATACGCCCTTCATGCAAAGAGGCTTAACATAATATGTTAAGCCTCTTTTTGTATTTAACAGGATGTATTATGGTTTAGTTTCTATAATAATCCCATCCTGCGTTGTATAATAAACAGGGTTTGTAGCTTTACGTAAGCTCAAATACTGAGCGTATGTGTCAGAAAAAATTTTCCGCTCTGTAATAACTTCATTGTAGTTTCCGCTTAATCCAATCAGTAATTCACAGGCTTCCCGAACAGCCGACTCTCCACTGGATGCGCCGGTTACATAATCCGCTAAAAAATGTTTAATAACATACTCATTCAACAAAGGATTGGCTTTACGCTGAATGAAAATCCTTACACCGCAGACTTCTGCCAAACTTAAATCCAACACATCATCAAACACAAAACAAATTTCTTTTGGTTGTAAATTATAGGTATTACATAAATGATTAGTAGCATCCAACTTATTAGCAAATTTTGAATAAGAAGCGTGAAATCTTTCTCTATCAACAAACGTAAAAGCGGCGCTGTTTTTTTCTCCCGAAATGATAGCAGTAACCGGAATGGTTTTGTGATGCAAATAATACGAAAACCTCAATAGATTTGTACCCATGCTATCTGCTTCATTAAAACGGCTTTGTAATAAATGATCTTTGCCGGCATCTGTAAACACACCGTCCCAGTCAAATACAAAGGCTTTAACGTGTTTTAATTTCTCAATTAATTCTGCTTCAGGTGTTATAAACTGCCCTCCAATTTCTGTGAAAAGTTGTGAAAGATGCGACATAAAAATTGTTTAGAGAATAAAGATAAACAAAGTATTTAACACCCCATTAAATAATACGATTTAACACTCTCCTGTTTATTTTTTATAAACCATCACATTAAATACAAACGGCTGCATTTTTTTGATTTGCTCGCTACGCTTTAATCCTCTTAAATTAGATTTTTTGGTAACCAACCCCAACTCTTTTTTCAATGAATCATTTTCCAAATTATCAATAGTTTGTTTGATGAAATTAGACTTGATAGCAAATCCGGTACCTTCGGCAGAACTTTGTTTACCACGGATAATCCCAATAATATTCCCTTGCTCATCCATCAAAGGACCTCCGCTATTTCCGGGGTTAACAGGAATAGAGATCTGATACATGGTAGTGTCATTATTAAATCCGGTCATAGAACTTAATGCACCTTCTCCATAAACCGCATCTCTACGTGGATAACCTAAGGTAAAGATTTTATCTCCAATCTCTGAAGTACTTTCTTTAAATGAAAAAGGGAAAGCCAGATTCTTAATCGCATCTATGTTCTCAATTTTATAAATCGCAATATCCAAAGATGGCTCGCTGGCTATTAATTTAGCTGATGCCCTGTCTAATACATTATTAGTAACAAAAACGGAATCGGCATTTTTAACCATGTGGTAGCTGGTAATAAAATAACCTTTGTTATTGATGGCAAATCCCGTTCCTTCTACATTTGCAGGAACATAAGATCTTGAAGGTTTTCTGGCCGCTACCTTAATTCCTTCAATAATAGCATCCTGAGAATATTTTAATTCCGTAACATCACGTTTCAAATCTGTAATGGCATTACTTTGTTGCTTTAATAAATAGCCGCCTGTACTTAAAATAGTAACTGTACTGATGACTGCAATAATTGCTACAGAAGCGGCAACCGCAAATGTTTTCCCGTGTTTTTTAATGAAGGTTTCTTCTTTGATGGATACAATTTTTGCCTCATTTCCAAACTCCTGCTTGTGAATGGTTGATAAAATTTGTTTTAAGTGCGTGCGTTGTTCGTGTTGATTAATCCCTTCAATCAGGATCTTATGCTTCTCAAAAGCAATAGCAAATTCCGAATCAGTTTTTAAGCGTGTTTCAAATTCTGTTTTCTCTTCAGCACTTAGCGTTCCAAAAATGTAATTATCAAATAATTCTGTTGCTCTCATCTCTTTTACCCTTTCTATATCTAGTTTTCAAAAAAATACCGTTTCAATCGTTGTAAACATTTATACTTCTGTGTTTTGGCATTGTCCGAATTGGTATATCCAAATTTTTCAGATATTTCATCCATGCTTAACTTATACACGTAGAAGTCTTTTAATAGTGTTTTACATGGCTCTCCAAGTTCCTCCATGCAGGCATTCATTTTCTCAATGTCCGACTCTTTTTTCAGATGATCTGTTATTTCATCGGTTACATCTACCACTTCATTTTCCTCATCTTCTTTAAAGCGGGCCAAATGGCCACTACCTCTCAATTGCTTTAACCAAAGGCGTTTGGCAATCGAAAAAATAAAAGTTTGAAGCTGGCAATTTAATTCGAAGTTTGGCTTTTGCACATTTTCATAAACAACAATAATTGTTTCCTGATAAATATCGGCTGCCACTTCGCTGTTGCCACTATTGTTTACAACATATTTAAGAACGAGGTTATAATACTTTTTGTATAAAGCGCGCAACACCGCATCGTTGTTATGCTTGAGCCCTTCAATAAATTCAAGGTCTGTGTACGCTACTTTCGACATAAAGTCTTTTGTTAATGTTAATACCTCAAAAGGCCAAAGGTAACCCAAAAGGGGTCTCTTTTAGGATTAAGTTGTTGATTTTCAAGTGTTTTTGTAATAAAATCTGCCCCCTCCAGAGGAGGATAGGAATTGGATTACTTATTCATTAAAGCTTCAATTTCATCCGCTTCCAAAGGAATGTTTTTCATTAAATCATCATTTCCTGAAGGAGTGATCAAAATATTATTCTCTAAACGGATACCTAACCCTTCTTCCGGAATATAAATTCCGGGTTCGCAGGTAAACACCATGCCTGCCTGCATTGGTTCTGCAAAAAAACCAACATCATGCACATCTAATCCTAAAAAGTGAGAGGTGCCATGCATGAAATATTTTTTATAAGCAGGCCAGGCCGGATTTTGATTTTTTACTTCCTCTGATTTTATTAATCCTAATTGCAATAACTCTTCCGTCATCAAATCGCCAACTGCTTTGTTGTATTTTTCAAATGTATTACCAACCACTAGCATTTTTGTAGCAGCTTTCATGACACGTAAAACAGCATTATATACTTCTTTTTGACGAGGGGTGTATTTTCCGTTTACAGGAATAGCACGCGTCATATCACTGGCATAGTTAGCATATTCGGCCGCTACGTCCAATAGAATAACATCTCCATCTTTACAGGCTTTATTGTTATCAACATAATGCAATACGCAGGCGTTTGCACCACTGGCAACAATAGGCCCGTAAGCAAAGCCACGGCTTCTGTTACGGACAAATTCATGAATTAATTCTGCTTCAATTTCATATTCCATCACGCCGGGTTTCACAAAACTTAATAAGCGACGAAATCCTTTTTCGGTAATGTTACATGCCTGTTGAATTTGCTCTACTTCAATCGGGTGTTTGATTGCGCGAATACGATGCATAATAGGGGCTGAACGCTGAATGGTATGAAGCGGGAATTGTTCTTTGATCTTTTTATTGAAACGCATTTCTGCTGTTTCCATATCAATATAACGACGGGTATGCTCATTACTGTTCAGGTAAATATTCTCTGCCTGAAATACAAAGCCTTTAAACACTTTGTCGAATTCGTGAAACCAATAAATATTTTCAATACCGCTTGCTTCTTTTGCCTGTTCTTTGGTCAGCTTAGCGCCTTCCCACACAGCAATCAGTTCACTGGTTTCTTTAATAAATAATACTTCTTTGTGTTTTCCGTCTTTTACATCCGGAAAAATCATTAAGATGGTGTCTTCCTGGTCAATGCCCGACAAATAGAATAAATCACTGTTTTGAACAAAACCAAAAGAGCCGTCGGCATTGGTAGGCAATATATCATTGCTAACGAACAGGGCGAGTGAATTTGGTTTTAAGTGTTTGACGTAATTCTTACGATTATCGATGAATAAGTCTTTTTTTATGGCAGAATATTTCATTTTGTCGATTAATTTATTATATTTGTTTGTACTAATATACTTTTTTTTTAAATGTCAAGCTATATTGTTATAAAAAAAGGAGAAACGGATACGGCTGATATATCCATGTGCAGTGATGGTATTATCAGGGTTTTATTCAAGAAACGCAAAGAGCTTGATCCTGATGCGTTAAAAGTACTTTTCGAAAAATTCAGAGAAATGGTGGATGGGGTTGCTTACCCGTTTATTTATTACGTGGAAGATGGTTCGGTTGTGTTTACAACAGAAGGCAATATGTATTCAAAACAAAACCAACATGTATTTCCAAAGATCTGTAATGCATTTATTGTAAAATCATTGGCACAAAGACTGATTGCCAATTTTTATTTGAAAATAAACAAGCCGGTTAATCCCTCCAAATTATTTAACACACATGAAGATGCAGAAGCCTGGTGCTTTGAACAACTGAAAGTCTCTGATAAAAAGAATCAATCCAGAGTGATGTAAATGGATAAATGGTCGCTGTAACCATTAAAATACTTCTCTCCGCTATACGTTCTGTTAGGTCTTTCTTCTCCTGTTTTCGGGTTCTTATACAACACAAAATCTTTGCGCAAAATGTGGGCATTTTTAGGCTCAAATTTGTAGCCTTTTTTAGCTCCGATAAAGCCCTGAGAAACAATGATCTGATCAAGCACGCGCCATTCTTTATCAAAATAATGGGTTCCTTGTTTTTCTCTGTCCAGTGTTTGAAAAGCGTTATATAAATCACCTTTATCTTTTGGTGCATCACTCGCTTTTAAAGTATTTAAAATGCTGTTATTATCCGGATGATCATTAAAATCACCCATCACAATCACTTTTGCTTTAGGGTCTTTCTTTTGTAACTCGTTAATTTTTGTTCTTACCTGTTCGGCTGCAAAAACACGACGTGGCTCCGATTCTTTTTCTCCTTCTCTGCGGCTTGGCCAGTGATTTACAAATACATATATCACATCTCCATTGGTAGCTTTTAAGGTAGCAAATAAAATGTTACGCGTTTTATAATCGCCCAACGAAGGGTTAGTTGCATTTAGTTCTTTAAAATCAACCAACGTGAAAACCGATTTATCATATAGTAAACCGCAGTCGATACTTCGTTCATCCGGACTGTCTGTACAAAGTACGCCATAAGGTGTTGCTTTTAATTCGGATTTAGAAACCAATTCTTCCAACACTTCTTTATTTTCTACTTCAACCAATCCTACTAAATTAGGTAAGCCCGGACCTGCTACGGTTGAATCCAATACCTGAGCTACTTTATGTAATTTATTCATAAAGCGTGTTTCGTCCCATTTCATAGGGGATTCCGGCAGATATTCATCATCCTTTTTATTGGGATCATCTTTGGTATCGAAAAAATTTTCGCAATTATAAAATGCCACAGTTATTGGGCTTTTAGTTTGAGCAAAACTAACCGTTAGGTTAAAAAACAATAGAATAGAAATACATTTATACATATGGCAAATGTAATTAAAAAAATAGGTGAAGATTGTTAGAAAATTGTTATTTGTTTGTCTATGGTATAATTATTGCATTTTTTCAATACTTTAACATTTGGGTCCTTTCATCTTTGTTTTTTTAAATCTCTTTAAAATATATATATATGAAAAAAATCTACTTAACAGCCCTAACTTCGTTTTTTAGTTGCAGCTTACTGCTTAGTCAAACCCCGAAAGTATATATCCATTTAAATTCTCACAACGAAACCAGCGGTACAGGTGAACTGAATTATGACAACCCTTCTTCCAGAAACGATTACGATACAGCATTCAAATATATCAAGCAGGTAGCTGATATGGTCATAGCCAAAAATGCCAAATATAATTTTCAATCTGATGTGAAGTTTTTACTGGGTTGCTTAAAGTGGGATTTGAAAACAGCAGCCACATCCAATGTCAATCTGGTTAAATGGATGGATGATTCTCCCAATATTGAATGTGATCCTCACAGTCATGAAGGGAAGTATCCCGGAACCGCTTTTGGAAAGTATTATAATTATTCAGATATTGCTCATTTACATGATTCTTTAGGGGCCACTAATAGAAAAAATGTTGGTGGATTTAAGGTAGATGGTTTACAAAATCATTCCAACTGGCCAAGTTTAGAAGCGGGCGAACAGGGAACTGCTTTTTCAACTTCCGGCGCCTGGAAACCAAATGTATTATGGGGAGGAAGCTATAAGGCCGGAACTCATAACGACATGAATTTTTTTGGTACCTATAAGCCAACACTAGATACTAATAATGCGGCTACTCCAACGTCAAACAATAATCAGCGATTACGAATTCAGGGAAATGGTTGTTCTATGGTATTGCACGATTCTACAAGCGAACAGCGACTCATACGAGAGTTAGGTAAAATTTTCAGAAACGTGCATTATGGTGTTTATCCTAACACAGAATTTTACACTCAGGTTATTCAATTTAATTGTCGTGATGTATATAAAACAAATTTTGTGAGCAGGCTTACCACGATTATTGATTCTGTTAATAATTATGTGGGTTTGGGATGGGTAGAATGGAAAACGATTTCTGAAAAAGATGCCGTTTGGAAATCTGCCCTGTATGATTCCACATACAAAAGAATCGACTGTGTGAATTTGCCTACCGGAATTTCCGAACAATATATCCTAAATGGATTAGGCGTTTATCCTATTCCCTTTTCAAACCAATTGGTGGTTGCTCATACTTCTTTTATAAGTTCATTAACTATACAAGATATGTTTGGACGGGTGGTGTGCAGCGAAAGCAACATCCATCAGGAAAAACATACTATAAATACTGATTTTTTAACTTCCGGAATATACTTTATAACTGTTCAACTGAGTGATAATAAAAAACTCACCCGAAAAATACTCAAAGAATAATTCATAAAATATCTGTATTTTTAGGTCCTCTCTATTTGAGAGGACTTTTTTTATTTATTTCGTTTATCAATGAAAAAAAAATTAACCAAAAAAAACATTGCCATCTTTTTTGTATTCCTGCTCCTGGCCATACAATCCTTTAGAATTGATAAAACAACTGAGCCTGTAGATCCTTCTACCGATTTTATTACATTAACCTCAGCCAATACAGAGATTGCCGGCATGCTTAAAACGGCTTGTTACGATTGTCATTCCAATCAACCTGCTTATCCCTGGTACACTAATATTGCTCCTGTATCCTGGTGGATTAAACACCATATTAATGAAGGTAGTCGTCATTTGAATTTTTCGATATGGGGTACTTATACCGAAAAGCGTAAAAACCATAAACTAGATGAATGTGTAGAGATGATCGAAAAAGATGAAATGCCTATGAGTTCTTACACATTGGTGCATGGAGAAGCTAAATTAACTGATGCTCAGAAATTACAACTGGTAGAATTTTTTAAAGCTCAGAAAATCTTGCGCTCCGACACTACAGTAGCACACTAATCTTTTTTGTCTTTATTGAACAGGTGAAATCTTCCTGAAACACCAAATTCAAAATATACACCGCCCATTCTCCAGGTGGCACCATCTGCTTCCGTATAATATTTCCCTCCGTCTTTAATCTCAACATTATTAAACAGGTGTTTGTTATACCCCACACTTAAAAACATTCCAACGTATTTTCCAAAATAAATATGAGGAGAAACATGTATGTTTAATATCCCTCCTTTTGCATGCACATATTGAGTGCTGTTAAGGTCTCCGATAAAACTACTAAAGCCATAACCAATCCCTATTGGTAAATCAAATTTTTCTTTTTTATTTGCCAGGTGAAAATTAGCCCGTAGCAATATATCACTTCCTCTTGCTTTACCGGCCGAAGATTTACCATATGTTCCTCTTCTGTATGAAACCCCTACTCCTAAAAAACGAAGAACGCCAAATTCTGCATTTATTCTTGGCAAGCTCCCCACAATGCCTGCGCCTGTAATATTTTGGCCATTAACCGGAGAGTATCCACTTATGCCATAAACACCAAAACCAAGCCCGGCATCTGCGGCAATGGTTCCAAATTTAAAGGATTGTGCGTGAATAGTACTGCTCAATAAGGCAATAGCTACAAGAATAAAGAACTTTGTTTTCATAGTTTTGTTTTTAACAAAGTTCGATAGTTGTTTCAGGATTTTAGTACCCAATAGAGGGTATTTTTAAAAATCCAATACTAAAATTTCTACTCTTCTGTTTTGTTCCTGTTCACTTTCAGTGGCTTTGGGTAGTTTAAACAGCATTTCGTGATCTCCTTTGCCATCAATTTCTATTCGTTTTTCATCAATACCTTGTATGGCTAAATAATTTCTAATGGAGGTGGCTCGTCCTTTGGTAAAAGCAATGATGCCATTTTCATCCATCATCTCTCTTCCGTTTGAATGGCCAATGATTTTAATTCTTAATCCCGGATTCTTTTTTAAAAGTTTATATAAATTATACATGGATGGAATTGCGCGAGGTAAATATTGTACGGAACCACCAACAAAATTAATAGATCCTATAGAGTACTTGTTTCCTTTCTTGAGTTTGGGCAATACTGTTTTAAGCGTTTTTAATTGTAGAGTATCGGCAAGCGTTAAGCTTTTAGTAAAGCTAAAACTGCTATCGTTATAAAAATTTAAATTATACGATTGGTTTTTAGCGAGTGGTGCTATAAAATTATAACTACCGTCAATGGCCGTGTTTTGTATCGATATGGTATCTCCTTTTTGATTAGTTAAAGCAATCTCTGCTTTAATGGCTTTGTTATTATCGTCTGTTACCGTTCCTTTAAACAATACAGGTTGTGCAACTTCAAATTCTATCGTATGTCCATCTCCTTTTTCATATACATTATCTAACACTAAATAGTAAATCTCTCCTTTTTTAACCGCCAGGCTTTTGCAGTAAGCAGGACCAACCCCGTGCTTTACAAGTTCATTTGTTGATTTATAATTTAAACCGGTTTTGCCGTTTAACTCTTCTTTATCTCTACTGATGCAGGCACGAATGGGATTTATTTTATGGTTTAATAAGCTATCACAAAAGTTGTTTTTGCCTGATTTAAATATCATAAAATCATAATCATCATCCGTTTTAATCGGAATAATATGCATAGTTAATTCGCCACTTGTATTAATAACGAGTTTATACCAGGCCGAATTATGTTCTTTTTCGAACGCAAACGTTGTTTTTTGTTTAGAAGGACTAATTTCTTTAAGCTTGCCAAACCCTTTAGGGGCAATTGTTTTGCCGTATATGCTCTTACTATTAATGGTAAGTGCTTTTGCCTGATGGCAATCGCAAAAAACCGTATCAGGTCGTTTGGCTTGAGAAAATAACTGTAGAGATATAAGTAAAAGTAAGATTAGACGCATACCATTATAATACTCGTGTTAATTAAAAGTGACTACAAAAATGAAGGGTTAAATGAAAGCATTAGTAAATATAATAAAGCGAAACGTTTAAGTGTTTTATTGAGAAGTTTTTACGCTCCGGATTGATGCAAAAAACGGATAAAACTTCTGTTGGTTTTAATGCAGAAAAATCAAATTGATATGAAAGCCGTGTGCTGTTGGGACTCAAAAAATCATCGGCGCCTTCATTTAAACAGCAACCAAAATAGTTATTTTCTTTGGTAATAGTATCTGTTATTTGAAACAACAATCTCGCTTTGAATGATTGGTTGGGAAGGCGTTCTTCTTTAATAAAGTTAACATCTGCGTAGCACTTTTTATATTCGGTGGGATGAGCTATGAATTTAATAGCAGAAGAATACTCCACATGATTCATGTCTATAAAAGCCATACTATCATTTACCATTGTGTATTTTGCGTTGTATGGAAATATATCTTTAGGCCCCCCCAATTCACTGGTTAAACTGGTATTCGTTTCTAAAAATGTTGTTTTATACTTTTTGTACGACATATATTCGGGAGATAAAATAAATTTATCGAATTGCCACGTTTGAAAAAGATTTAACAATACACATAGTGCACACACTATTTGAAGGCTTCTTTTTTGAACCATACTTTTGCAGCTATCCATAACACTTACCAATCCTATGGCCAATACCGCATACACATCTATAAACGCACGATGGCCAAAACTATCCCCGTAAGGCCAATGCCACCAGCATGAAATAGTATAAGTGAAAATTAAGAATATACTTAAAAACAGAATAGTGATTTTAAAACTTGTACGTAGCTTCATTAATAACCCTATAAAAGCAATAAATAGGATTGGCGAGTATATAAATAATCCTTTTCTGAAGCTAAACCAAACATTGAGTAGTTGTGGCTTTGTCCAATAAAATCCTTCGCCGTCATAAGATGCAAATGTCCAGAACCCACATTGCAACCGCCATAAAATAAGCTGTATAAAAAACGAGAAGGCAATAATTGCTATTGAAACCAATACTTGCCAGAATGATCGCATGTTTACATATAGATAAATTATAACAGGAATTACAATGATGGCATTAAAAGGCCTGACGGCAATAATCAGAAACAAAAAGAAAATAGAAATCAAGAACTGTTTTTTGTTACGTGTTTCTATATAATGTAGTGTAAAATAAAAATAACCTGTAACACTTAAAAAAGAATATAAGTGCGACATCATTAATTCAATGGAAGAATAGTGGAATAAATTTGTAGCCAAATAAATCAACGCAACTACAAGATATTTTGTACTGGTGTCTGACGTAAATTTACCGAGCAATTGGTATAATAAAAAAAGAGCGAGTGAAATATAAATACTGGCTCCGATACACATAAAAACATCATCCGTTTGAGTATATGTATTATTACCGGATTCTTTTTTCTGAGAAACAGAAGCCGCAACATAAAACGGTAACTGAAATAGTGCTGTGCCATATGGATACTTCAAAATACGCTGATTCCCTCGTTTATAGGAGTTATTACTTTCGTAATTTATATCTTTTTTGCTTATCCCCCATTCCAAATATTCATAATATCCTCTGGCATCACTTCCATACATAGTACCATATATAGGGGCATCTTTTGGTCCTGAATGTTTGTAAATTAATGATGTTGTTATATTTACAACAAACACAAATAAACAAAACAAAAATAAGCTATGCCTTATATTAACAGGAATTTTAAACCTCATTATTAAGTATTAAATGTACTCAAAACTTTTTAGCCCATAAAAAAAGAGAACGGAATGACCGTTCTCTTCATTATATTCATTTACTAAATTATAATCCCAATAATATCTCTTCGGGCACTTTTCCTCCAAACAGCATGCGGCTCGGGTTCTCTAACATTTCTTTTACTTTTACCAGAAATCCTACTGATTCTCTTCCGTCAATAATTCTGTGATCATAGCTTAATGCAATGTACATCATAGGACGAATCACCACCTGACCGTTAACTGCCATCGGACGATCCACAACGTTGTGCATTCCTAAAATAGCGCTTTGAGGAGGGTTAATGATAGGAGTACTCATCATCGATCCAAACACACCACCGTTAGTAATGGTAAATGTACCACCACTCATGTCTTCAATGGTTAATTTACCATCTCGTGCTTTAACAGCTAAGTCCTTAATGCCTTTTTCGATATCGGCAATGCTCATTAATTCAGCATTACGTAATACAGGCACCATTAATCCTTTTGGAGCACTTACGGCAATACCAATATCGCAATATTTATTGTATACAATTTCCTCTCCGTCAATCATAGCATTTACGGCAGGGTAATGATATAACGCTTCGGTTACTGCTTTTGTAAAGAAACTCATGAAACCAACATTGGTACCATACACTTCTTTAAACTTATCTTTGTACTTAGCGCGAATAGCATAAATCTCGCTCATGTCCACCTCATTAAACGTGGTTAACATGGCTGTTTCGTTTTTCACGGCTACCAGGCGCTTCGCTACTGTTTTACGTAAAGAGGTCATTTTTGACCTGTCTTTATCTCTTCCTCCCTGCCAGCTATTGCTTAATACCTTAGCCGCGGTAGGTAATCCATTTGACAAAGCAGACAACACATCCTGTTTTGTAATACGACCATCTTTCCCTGTACCGTTTATCTGACCTGCCTGAATATTATTTTCGGCCATTATTTTTGCAGCAGAAACACTGGGTGTACCTGTTGCATAAGTAGTAGTTGCTGCTGACTTTTCTACTGTAGGGGAAGCAATAGCTACTTCTTTTTTAGGTTCCGCTTTTACTTCTGCTTTCGGTGCTTCGGTTTTGGCTTTTGCTTCCGGTTTAACAGACGTATCTATTTTAACAACTACCTGTCCTACTTTTACAGTATCTCCTTCGGCTGCTAATACTTCTATTTTACCTGAATCTTCTGCATTTAAGGTTAAGGTTGCTTTATCGGAATCGATCTCTGCCAACACCTCATCTTTTTCTACAACATCACCGGTGTTTTTTACCCAACGGGCAATAACTACTTCGGTGATCGACTCACCCGGACTTGGTACTTTTAATTCTACAATTGCCATATTAAACTTTTGAATGTTAGATTATAAATTTTGAATTTCTATTTTACTAATACTTTAGAGAAAATGTTTGTCATGATTTCTTCGTTCTCAGCAGCATGTCGTTTAGAGAAGCCTGTTGCAGGGCTTGCTGCTGCATTTCTTCCTACATATTTCAGATTTAATGAACGTAAATTATTATCTACAAATCTCCAAGGTCCCATGTTTTCCGGTTCTTCCTGAACAAACAAATACTCTTTTACTTTACTGTATTTTTTCAATACAGCATCAATTTGTTTTTGAGGGAAAGGATATAATTGTTCTAAACGAATAAAGGCAATATCATCCGCTCCTTCTTTTTCTCTGCGCTCTATCAGATCATAATATACCTTACCAGAACAGAATGCCACACGTGTTACTTTTTTAGCATCAATGGTATCATCCAGTACTTCCTGGAAATTTGCTTTTGTAAAGTCGGTGAGTTTGCTTACACAAGACGGGTAACGTAATAGTTTTTTAGGTGTGAAGCACACTAATGGTTTACGGAAGTCTCTGCATAACTGACGACGAATTACGTGGAATTGCTGGGCCGGTGTGGTAGCATTAACAATTTGCATGTTGTTTTCTGCACAAGCCTGTAAAAAACGCTCCATGCGGGCGCTTGAATGTTCCGGTCCTTGCCCTTCATAACCATGAGGCAATAACACTACCAGGCCATTCATGCGGCGCCATTTATACTCCGCCGATGTTAAATATTGATCTATGATAATTTGCGCGCCATTAAAGAAATCTCCAAATTGTGCTTCCCAAATAGTTAATGTATTTGGAGCGGCAAAGGCATATCCGTATTCAAAACCCAACACGCCATATTCGCTTAATAAGGAGTTATAGATCTCCAGTTTAGCTTTTGCGTCAATATTATTCAATGGGGTGTATTCTTCTTCGCTGTCTTCTACTTTAACCACTGCGTGGCGGTGGGAGAAGGTTCCGCGCTCTACATCTTGTCCGCTAAAACGAACAGGAAAGCCCTCTTTCATTAAACTTGCGTAAGCTAACAGTTCGCCCATGGCCCAATCATAATTATCATTGGTGATCATGGCCTTACGATCGTCGAATACTTTTTGAATTTTATTAAAGAATTTTTTATCCTTTGGTAATTCGGTTGTTTTTTTAGCAAGATCCAGGAATGTTTTTTCATCGATCGCTGTTTTAGGAGAGGCATCAAAATCATTTGGCCCGGCCATTTTTACACCTTTCCAGTTTCCTTCGAGGAAAGACGTAATTTTTGCTTTCTCTGTTTTTTTAGCTTCGTCTAAATTAACGTCCAGCTCTGCTTTAAATGCTGTTTCTATTTCTTTTGCTTCATCTGCAAGGGCATTGCCATCTAATTGCAATCTTCTTACATAAATATCTTTTACATTAGGGTGAGCTGCAATGGCTTTATATAATAATGGTTGTGTGAAACGAGGTTCATCTCCTTCGTTATGACCATATTTTCGATAACATAATACATCAATAAATACATCGCGGTGGAATGTCTGACGGAATTCCATCGCTAACTTGGAGATAAAGCACAAGGCCTCAACATCATCTCCGTTTACGTGAAATACAGGGCTTAACACAACTTTTGCCACATCCGTGCAATAGGTTGATGAACGGGCATCCAGAAAGTTAGTTGTAAAACCAACCTGATTATTGATTACAAAATGAACGGTTCCGCCTGTTTTGTAACCATCCAGCTGGCTCATTTGTAATACTTCGTAAACAATGCCCTGACCTGCAACAGCCGCATCACCATGCAACGCAATGGCACAGGCTTTAGAATTATCACCATTATGACGGTTATCGATTTTTGCACGAACAATTCCTCCAACCACCGGAGCAACTGTTTCCAAATGTGATGGATTAGGTGTTAAACTGATATGTACTTTTTTGCCGTCATCGCTTAATTGATCGGATGAGTAACCCATGTGGTATTTCACGTCTCCATCAAATAAAGAATCTTCACTCGGCCTGCCTTCAAACTCGGTAAATACATCTTTATAGGTTTTATTCATGATGTTGGTCAACACATTTAAGCGGCCACGGTGAGCCATACCGATCACATAATCTTCTATTCCTAAATTAACACCATGCTCCATTAAGGCATTCATTGCCGGAATCACAGCTTCTCCTCCTTCTAACGAAAAACGTTTTTGGCCAACAAATTTAGTATGTAAATAGTTTTCGAAAACAACGGCTTGTGTTAGTTTTTTTAGAATGGTTTTTTTCTCAGGATTTGAAAATGCCGGCGTGTTGCGGTTTTTCTCCATGCGTTCCTGTAACCATTTTACCACCTGAGGTTCGCGCATGTATAAATACTCGGCACCAATGCTTTGGCAATACGTTTGATCGAGGTGATGAATAATGTCTTTTAACTTTGCGTTACCAATCCCTATTTCGTTGCCGGCCTGAAACACAGTTTCCAGATCTTTTTCTGATAAGCCGAAATTTTCAAGGGCTAAGGTTGGTTCGTAGTGTCGGCGCTGGCGAACAGGGTTTGTTTTGGTGAATAAGTGTCCGCGTTGACGGTATCCGTTTATTAAACTGATAACCTTAAACTCTTTCGCTACGTTCTCCGGAATGGCTCCTCCGTCTGAATCATAGGATGTGCGGGCAAATTCAAAGCCTTTAAAGAAATCGCGCCAGGAGGCATCTACAGAATTTGGGTCTTGATTATATTGCAAAAATAAACTCTCAATAGCGTTTACATCGCTTGTACCAACATAGGAAAATTTGTCCATTTTAATTTTCGTTAAAAAACAGGGCTAATTTAAGGATTTTTACTGAATTGGCGAGAAATTCCACTGCTCTTTTTCGGGCGCATACATGCCTTGCCGGAAAGGTGAAACGTCTTGGAAATAAAGGCCTTGGAATACAGGATCTCTTATTCTTTCACTATTTTTTGCTGAAAGGATTTGAAACCATTGTCGACCCGGATAAAATAAAGCCCGTTTTGAAGGTTTTCTATATCAAGGATTATCTCTTTGTTTTCTGAATTAAAACGGGTTGTTTCTTGACGGATTTCTCTTCCCGAAATATCAAAAATTGTGATCGTGCTGGGTGTATTTACTTTTGTATAATAACTTATTGTTAGCTTATTGTTGGCCGGATTAGGGGCTATTTGTGGTTTTGTTTTTTCCTGATCGCCTTCCAAAAATACCGTATTAAAATGTTTAAATGTTCCGTCCTGATCAACTTGTTTTAACCGGTAATAGGCGTTACATGACACGTCCTGATATTGATAGGTTAGTTGATGTTTTTTGCTATCGATCTTCGCTACCTGATTATTAAGAATCGTCAACGTGTTGAAATTAGTACCATCTGTACTTTTTTCTAATTCGAAATACGCATTATTTGTTTCAGATGCTGTTGCCCAGGTGAGTATATTGGCATCGCTGCTGTTTTCTCCATTAAAATAAATAAGTTCCACCGGCAGAGTCACATAATTGGTTAAAACATTTCCTGTGACTTCAATTTGAAAATCTACATCACTGGTAGCCACGCCGCCGGATGAAGTAACACCATCAACACATACATAGTATATTTTATTGGCAGCCAAACCTGTACATTTTAACACAGAATTATACAGCATAATAGAGCCAGCTGCGGGTCCGGATAATGGGTTAGGGTTAGACCCTAATGAGTTATCTCCGACATAGGCAGAGCCTGCCACCCGGGTCCAGTTTGCTGCCACACAAGGGCTTGCTCCTGGGTCTAATACCACTGCCTGATAACCGGTGCCTGATCCTGAGTATTTATTAATCATGCTTATATAAACATTTGCTGTTCCCCCGGTTGCATCGGTTTTAAACGTAAACCAGATAGTATTGTCAATTGTACTGTTTACATCACCTTCGGTTAATCTCCAGGGTCCTGCTCCAATAGGAGGGTCTGTACTGGTATTTTCATCATATGTTAATCTTGTTCTTCCATAATAATTATAATATTTATCCATTTTTCGCGGTGTAGCACAATCATTATACGCCGGATAGCCCGTTTCTGAATTTGTTACCCAGGCACTGCTGGTTCTGTCTCCATTAGGCGTATTTCTAAACTCTATTTCCCAGCTATTTAAAGTGCCTGTAGAAACCGACCCACCATCTTTAATTTTTAAGGTCCATGTGCCATCTGGTGACCCGGTAGAGCCGGTATTAATAGTCGTTGAAAATGAATTTTCAGGTATCCAGCTTGCCGGGGTATTCCTTCTGTAAGTAACTATTGGTACTAAAAAAGCAGCCAATGTCATCGGAGCATCGTCTCTAAAATAGGTTTCAACAAAATTATCATAAGCCGTTGGGGAACTTGGTCTTGTAAATAACTGTATAGTTGTGCCTCCCGGAGAAACCAATTGTATACTCAAATTGAATTTAGATGCATGGGTTATATTAAGCTTTACACGATACAATCCCCAGGAACTATTCATGGCCGTTTTTGCAGGAGATGTGGCTACTGTTAAATTAAAGTTATGATAATTACCATCTCTTGTAATTGTAGCCGCAGGACTTGAGGAAAATGTTTGAACACCCTGACTATAAGCTATATTCAGAAACGTTGTCAGGTAAATAAATAGATAAACAAAAGATCTCATGTACTAAACTTAAGTATTATTTTACTGACTTTTACTCCCCGTTTAATCTCAAAATCAGATTATACAGGGCTTGCTTTAGCGAACAATTATTGTGAATATTTAAGAGCAGGTATGACTATAGTTAAAACATTTTGTATATTTTTGCTAATATGAAATACTTATTGGGTCTTGCCCTCATTTTTCTTCAAATCTCATTTTCATTTTCACAGGCAAGCAGCAATAGTGCCAGTATTCAAACAGCCCTGAAAGTAAAAGCGCTTCAGGAAAAAAAAGCCGACTATCATAAGCGTACCAATGGAGAAAGTGACGGCTACAGGGTAAAAATTCATTTCAGTGCCGATAAAACCAAAGCTGAAGAAGTAAAAACCAAATTCGATAATAAACATGCGGATATCCCTACTTATATTGATTATCAACAGCCCAATTTTGTGATCATTGTTGGTGATTTTAAAACCAAACTGGAAGCTTACGAATTATTAAAAAAAATCAAAGAAGAGTATCCGTACGCATTTATTGTAAAAAGCAAAGTAAGGCCCATTAAATTCAACTAACTACATTTATGATTCTTAAACCTTATTCGGCTTTTGGTATAGTGTTGATTTTTTCTTTGATGCTCTTGTCCTGTAAAAAAGAAGATCCTGACCAATCCTGTGGTACATGTCCTATTGGTGGGCCTTCTCAGTCATCAGGCTTAACATTCACCAGAAACAATGGAGCTTCCATTACGGCTGACTCTGCTACGTTTAACCCTTCATTTAGCACCATAACCGCCTATTATCAAGGTGTAACACATCGGATTTCCATTAAAACAAGTTCCCAGCTTCCCGGCACTTACAATTTTACGACAACAGCCAATACGTTGTATTATATAGAGACCTCTGCAACTTATTATGCCATCGGTGGGTATATTAATATTACATCAAATGCCAATAATAAGCTATCCGGTAATTTTGTAAGTAATGGTACCGGTGGCGGCTATACCAGCATTAATGGGCAGTTTAAGGATATTCCCAAAAGATAACCATTGGTTTTAGACGGAATCCTATTCCTGTTTTAAAAAATACATTATTTTTACGAACCCAAAATAAAAATAATGAAAACAATCGATAGCCTTAATTTCCAAAACAAACGTGCCTTAATTCGTGTAGATTTTAATGTTCCTCTGAATGACGCATTTGAAGTAACCGACGATACCCGTATCAGAGCCGCTGCCCCAACCATTAAACAAATTCTTGAAAAAGGTGGCAGCGTTATATTAATGTCTCATCTCGGAAGACCAAAAGACGGGCCCACCAATAAATATTCATTAAAACATATTGTGAGTACTGTTAGCCAATTAATTGGCGCTAACGTTTTATTTGCAGATGATTGCATTGACACCGATGCCTTTGCAAAATCGGCTGCTTTAAAACCTGGACAGGTTTTATTGTTAGAAAACCTGCGTTTTTATAAAGAAGAAGAAGAAGGTGATGTTGCTTTTGCTGAAAAACTAAGCAAACATGGCGATATTTATGTGAATGATGCTTTTGGTACCGCGCACCGCGCACATGCGTCAACAGCAGTAATTGCCCAGTTTTTTGCGCCAAATGCCAAATGTTTTGGGTATGTCATGGCGGGTGAAGTAGCCAGCATTGACAAAGTTATTAATGGGGCCGAAAAGCCTTTTACCGCTATTGTTGGGGGCGCTAAAGTAAGCGACAAAATATTAATCATTGAGCAATTAATGGGCAAAGCCAATAATATTTTAATTGGCGGAGGCATGGCTTTTACCTTTGTTAAAGCCATGGGAGGAACCATCGGAAAATCATTATGTGAAGATGATAAATTAGAATTAGCCAAAGAATTATTGAACAAGGCCAAAGCAAAAGGTGTAAGCTTATATATTCCTACTGATGCCGTTATTGCTGATAATTTTGCCAATGATGCTGCCATTAAAGAAAGTGCTATTGATGCCATTCCGGATGGTTGGATGGGCTTAGACATAAGTACCGGTACGATTAAAACCTATAGCGAGGTTATTAAAAACTCTAAAACAATTTTATGGAACGGTCCGATGGGTGTTTTTGAAATGAGCAGTTTTGAGAATGGAACCAAGCAAGTGGCGTTGGCCATTGCAGAAGCAACCAAATTAGGGGCATTTTCACTCATTGGTGGCGGTGATAGTGTGGCGGCTATTAACAAATACAATCTGGCAAGTCAGGTAAGCTACGTAAGTACCGGCGGCGGCGCTTTACTGGAGTATATTGAGCAGGGAAGTTTACCAGGTGTACGAGCCATCGAAGGTTAATAAAAATAATTGGGCTTTATGCTCTTAAAACTTATATTTGAAGATTATCATTAATAACTAAAAAATGGAATTATACTTAGACTCAGCCAACCTTAAAGAAATTGAAGAAGGATTTAAACTTGGCTTCTTAAATGGATTAACAACAACGCCTACTTTTATGCAAAAAGAAGGCATTACAGATATTGATGGAACTATTGTGAAATTAAGCAAAATGGTTCCTGTACTTCAAATTGAAGCTTTGGGAAATTCTGCCGAAGAAGTTTTAGCGGAAGCTGAGCGCCAATTAGCTTTAGGATTAGATCCAAAGAAAACCGTATTTAAGATCCCGGTATCATTAGAAGGTGTTCGTGCCTGTAAAATGCTTCGCGATAAAGGCTATTTGGTAAATGTGCATTTAGTGTATACACTGCAACAAGCGTATATGGCTATGCACGCGGGCGCAACATATGTTTGCCCGTTGGTTGGTCGTTTACAGGATCAGGGACATGATGCATTAGCTTTAGTAGAGCAATGTGTGAACGCCGTAGATCTATACGATTATGATACAAAGATCATGTTCTCTTCTGTTCGTCATGCGGAGCATGTGCGTAATGCTATTAACATTGGCGTTCATACGATTACTGTTCCCTTAAAAGTTATGAAACAATTAACAGAGAACAATTTCACAACATTAGGTACAGATCAGTTTATTATGGATACCCGTTTAATGATGGTGAAAGTAAAAGAGGCTATCAAAGGCATCAATCCTTTGGTTACCGAAAACACCTCTGTTACAGATGCTATTATTAAAATGACCGAGTTTGGTTATGGTGCAGTTACCGTTACCAAAGCAGATGGCAGCATCAAAGGTGTATTTACGGATGGTAGCTTAAGAAAACTAATTGGCGAAAGCGGAAGAGATATTTTAAGTAAAAAATTATCTGATTTAGAATACAGAGAACCAATTACAATTGATGGCAATGTGCTGTTAAACGATGCCAGCAATTTATTCAAGAAAACAAATGTAGATACAATTGTTGTAACGGATGGTGGCAAACCGGTTGGAATGCTGGATATTCAGGACATGAAAGGATAATTAAGTTAATTTTAGGTATAAAAAAGCCGCTGGAGCATTTTCCAGCGGCTTTTTATGACAGGCACCTTAGCCTTTCTTATTCTTTGCTTCTTCTTCTAAGCGCAATTCTTCTTCAATTTCTTTTTTACGTTGCTTCTCCAGTTGAATAGCTTCTTTTTCGCGCTTTACACGCTCTCTGTTTTCGGTAATGTAATTGTCGCGCATACGTTTACTTTGTATCCCGCTGAAATAATCTTTTGTGGTTACAACAATCACTCCGCTTGTGTTATCGCCATACTGCGCCGGAATGCCACCGGTGATAACCGCTACATTTTCTACCGCCAATGCGGCAACGCCTGATATTTTTGGAGATTTAACCCCATCTACAATATAGGCTGTAGCGTCTCCCCTGCCTCCTCTTAAATGCAATTCTCCGTCGGATCCTTTGGTTACCTCGGATGAAACAGTGATAACAGCATCCACAATATTTCCTCTGTCAACCGCCATGTGTAAAAAATCTTCTGCCGAAATTTCTTTAATATCCATGAACGTTTTATCAATCACCGGTTTCACGTAGGCCACAACCTCTACCACGTCCAATGTATTAGTTGATACAGACAGATCCAGATAGGTTGTTTTTTCTGAACTAACTCTTACGTCGGTTACTCGTTTTGTCTGTGTTTCGGCACTCGATACCATAACCTCATAACTGCCGGCATTTAAAGGCTTGTAGGTGTACATTCCTTTATCATCTGTGTCTGTGCCGCCAATTAAAACCCCGCCTTGCAGAATTTTAATCACAGCCCCAAATACAGGTTCATTATCATTGTTAAGAATTTGTCCTTTAATTGCTCCCATAGAGCTTTGCGCAGAAAGAGACCAACTGCCGATAACTAAAAGCCCTGCCATTAGTTGTTGTTTCAAATGTTTCATTGTATTAATTTTTAATGGTTAAACGTATTTATTCAGAATGCATTCTTTAACTTTAAGACGTGAAGCATCTGTGATTCCATAAAAAAAGGCTTAGAGTTTTATTTTTATGGAATAAAATACCAGATGCGTCTTATAAACAGATATGTGGCTTTTTAAGAAAAAAGAATATAGCAGCGACGAAGACTTGTTGAAACACTACAAACAAAGTGGCAACAAGGATTTGTTTGCCGATCTGTTTAAAAAACATGTCTCTGTTGTATATGGAACCTGCTTGTTTTATTTGCAGGATAAAGATGAGGCGCAGGATGCCACCATGCAGTTGTTTGAAAAGCTTCTGGCGGATATAAATAACAGGGAGATTGATAATTTTAAAGGCTGGCTAAGCTTTGTGGTACGAAATCACTGCATTTCAATTATCAGAAAAAACAAGTCACAGTCCAAAAACATAAAATCCTATTACGAATTTGAATACGAAGCGCCGAATTATGAAACTGAGGAAAAAATAAATGCCGTGAGCGATGATGAACTGTTGGACAACATGAAACAATGCCTTCCGAAATTAAAAGAAAACCAGAGGATCTGCGTAGAGTTATTCTATTTAAACAATAAAAGCTACCAGGAGATTGCCAATGAAACCAACTTCACGCTGAATGAAATAAAAAGCTATATACAAAACGGTAAACGAAACTTAAAGATACTATTAGAAAGCACTTCGGTTTCTGCAAGTGCAACACTAAATAAAACCAACAACAATGCTTAACCCCAAAGACATATCCAATTATCATACTCTCACAAAGGCACAACAACAGGCTTTGGAAAAAGACATGCAGCAAGATGATTTAAGTTATCTGTCGTCTGTGGCTTTTGAGCAATTTAAGGTGTCCGAATCGGAAATACACACATTACATCAACGAATCGATAAAAAAACCGGCGGATCCGGCGCTTCGTTTAATACGGTTCTTATCAGCGTGCTATGCGGCTTATTAATTGGTATTTCTATCTTCTTTGTCATTTTTCAAAAGAGTAAAAATCACCCTTCCGTCTTTCAGTCTATCGAAGAAGAAAAAAACAGCCATACATTAAACAATACCATCCGGCAAGCAGATACGCTGTTTCCTGTTATTGAACCGGCCCCACCTGTTGAACACTATCACACCATCGAAAACAATATAGAAGAGCCTCCTCAACCGGAAACGATGGAAACGATGTCAAGTAAGCCTTTAACCTTAGCCATTCCTAACGAAGAGGAAAATGAAGATGTTATTTTTGCATTTACGCCCAATGCGCCTGTTATTTTTATCCATAATTTGAAAGTAACAAACTACAGGCTGTATTATTTTAAACAAAGTGAAGCGATTAATCTGGATGCCAATACCGGTTTATCTGCTCAATATGGCAGTAAAGCTGATATTGAAAGGCCAAACAGAAGCCAAATAAACAACTATTATGCGCATAAAATCATACAACAGGCTATGCGATTATTTGATTCTAAAAATAGTGCCAATTGCATTGAAGAATTAACCCTGTTGTATAATTATAATCACGACGATGCCAATGCTCAGTTTTATTTAGGCATGTGCTATTATCAACTGGGAAAATATGCTATTGCTCAAAGCTATTTTCAAAAGAATTTAGATAACGTGAATAATATTTTTCACCAGGAATCTGAATTTTATCAGGCTTTATGCTTATTGAATACAAGGCAAACGGAAGACGCCGGCAAACAATTGCAGCACATTGTCAACAATAAAGGGTTTTACGCTTCAAGAGCACAGGAAATGTTAAGCAAGCTTGCAAAATAAGTTTGTTTTTGTTCCCGACTCCTCCCGATAGCTATCGGGACGAACTGACAAAAAATAATCCTCATATTTTATATCTTTGTTGAAGATAGCATGGATAAAGATACCCGACTCGATAGTTATTTGTGGGCCATTAGAATGTATAAATCACGTTCGTTGGCAAGCGATGCTATCAAAGGAAATAAAGTGAAGTTAAATGATGAGATTGTGAAAGCAGCTCATATTGTAAAGATTGGCGAACGCTATACATTATCTTTTCCTCAGGGCGTTAAAAAAATAATTGAAGTGGTTGGCATTATTGATAAACGCCAAAGCTATGCGATTGCTAAGGAACAATACATCGATCATTCACCTCCTGTAGAGAAAATAGAAAAAATGGATTCTGTATTTTTTATGCCTAATATGCAGCGTGACAGAGGCGCGGGGCGTCCTACCAAAAAAGACAGAAGAGACATGGACGGATTTAGAAGAGATTGATCAGAAAAAATAATTGGCTCCAACTCCGCTCAACCTGATATGTTTTCGTCATTGAGAACCATAGCGAAGCAATCTGTTTTAATTTGAGATCGCTTCGTCATTCTTCCTCGCGATGACGAAGAACTTCAACATTTTAAGTCTCCGTCTGACACTAAGTAGTTTCGCTAAGCGTTAGGGATTGCAGTGAAAATCCTTTTTGTGTTCCTTTACAAAAAGATTTAAACGAAAAGCCCGACCGCAGGGAACGCCCAAATAAAATAATAGGCTTTACTGAATATAACTTAGCTTCAACATATTGGTACGCCCTTTTTCTTTCATTGGCATACTGGCTAAATTAATAACCAAATCATCTGCTCTCACAAAGCCTCTTTCTTTTATAAAATCCTTCAGATCGGCAATGGTTTGATCGGTGCTTTCATATTTATCGTAGTAGAATCCACGAACACCCCATACGAGACTTAATGTATTTAACAGGGATTTGTTATCGGTGAAAATAAAGATGTTTGCTTTTGGCCGGTGACTGCTCAATTTAAAAGCTGTATATCCTGAATTGGTAATGGATATCACCGCTTTTACACCTGCCTGCTTGGCCATCACACTGGCGTTATAGCAAATACTATCGGTAATATACGTTACTGTTTTTAATTCAGGCTCATGTTCACGATAATAGATCGCGCCATCATTTTCAATTTGCGTAATAATGCGTCGCATGTATTCAATAACTTTTACCGGGTAACGTCCTACTGATGTTTCGGCGCTTAACATAACCGCATCTGCTCCATCCAACACAGCATTGGCAACATCGTTTACTTCGGCTCTGGTTGGTGTATAGGCTGTAATCATACTCTCCATCATTTGAGTAGCAATAATTACAGGTTTGGAAGCAAGAATACATTTATTAACGATCATTTTTTGTAACAAAGGAACGCGCTCCATTGGCATCTCCACTCCTAAGTCTCCACGTGCCACCATAATACCATCTGTCAGATCAATGATATTATCAATTTCTTTGATGGCTTCCGGTTTCTCTATTTTAGCAATCACACGGGCATGTTTCTTCTTTGAACGGATAATTTCCTTTAACTCAACAATATCGGTTGCACTACGTACAAAAGACAACCCAATCCATTCAAAATCATTTTCCAATGCAAAGTCAAGATCCCGTAAATCCTTTAACGTGAGGCATGGTAAAGAGATTTTAGTGTTTGGCAAATTCACTCCTTTTTTAGAAGATAAAATACCTCCCGCTATGATAGTGCATCGTACTTCGTCTTTACGATTGGTTTCGATAACCTTCAGTGTGATTTTTCCATCATCAATCAATACGTGTTCTCCTGCTGTAACATCTTGCGGAAACTGAGGATATGTAATAAATATTTTTTCGGCAGTTCCTTCGCACTCTTTGGTTGTAATAATTATTTCCTGTCCGTTAATTAAATCAACGGCATTATCTTTTACTTTACCGATACGCAATTTAGGTCCTTGTAAGTCGCCTAAAATGCCAACGTGTCGGTTTAATTTTTTGTTTAAGATTCTGATATTATCAATGACATGTTTAATGGGTTCATAGTCTCCATGTGAAAAATTAATCCGACAGATATCCAAACCGGCATTAAATAATTCTTCAAGCACCGCAATGTTTTCGGTTGAGGGGCCCATTGTGGCAACAATTTTTGTTTTGTTATAATTAACGTCCATTTGCCGAATTAAATACTTTTTCCAACACCTTTGCATTTCATCATTTTGATATACCAAAAGGATTTGATGTTAAAGGTAAATGGCACGATACTGTCTTTAAAAATCAAAACCCTATTGTGGTTGAATTAGGCTGTGGTCGTGGCGAATACACCATTGGCTTATCGGAAAACAATACAGCCAAAAATTTTATCGGCGTTGACGTCAAGGGGAATCGTATCTGGACCGGAGCTAAACATGCTATCGACCACCACCTGGATCATGTGGCCTTTTTAAGAACACGGATTGATTTTATTGACCATTGTTTTTCGGAAAACGAAGTGTCGGAAATATGGATCACTTTTCCGGATCCACAACCTCAAAAAAATAGAGCCAGAAAGCGTTTAACCAATCCTGATTTTTTTCTGAACCGATACAAAAAAATACTAAAACCGGGAGGATTGATTCATTTAAAAACAGATAATACCTTTTTTTATGAATACACCATGGACGTGATTAAAGAACGGAATTTACCTCTGTTGTTTGCTACCAATGATCTGTATAAGAATTGCCCGGAAGGTCGGGAAGAACTTACCCGTATTAAAACATACTACGAGGGCCTGTTTACAGCAAAAGGCGAGGATATTAAGTATTGCTGTTTTCAATTAAATTAATCTTATATGAAACCTGCCTCCGGCGTAAAACCATTACCTCATAAAACACATTTTTATAATAAACTTCTCCGGAGTGTTATTACGGGCACATTGTTTCTATTAGTGTCGCTGGGCATTGGTGTAGCCGGTTATCATTATTATTTTAACATCGGCTGGCTGGATAGTTTGGTAAATGCCAGTATGATCTTAACGGGCATGGGCCCTGTGGACCGGGCCGAAACAGATGGTGCCAAAGTGTTTTCATCTGTATATGCCATTTATAGCGGAGTGGCTTTTTTAACCAGTGTGGCTGTTATTTTTGGGCCGGTTGTACATCGGTTTTTGCATAAATTCAGAATAGATGTGGAAGAATAAATAAACATTTTTTAACCTCTTTTTATAAAATAAAACACTTAAACTTGTTGTATGTTATCACTTTTTATTAATTGGAATCCCAGTCCCGAAATTTTTACCATTCCCGGTATTGATTGGCCGGTTCGTTGGTATGGTTTGTCGTGGGCTTTGGCCTTTATAGGCTGCCATTTTTTTATGAACCGCATTTATAAAACAGAGGGTCGTACAGAAAAACAACTAGACACTTTAACCTTGTATATTGTATTAGCAACAGTATTAGGCGCCCGATTAGGTCATTGTCTGTTTTACGATTTTCCATACTACTCCACTCATCCTTTGGATATATTAAAAGTATATGAAGGCGGTCTGGCAAGTCATGGCGGCGGCATCGGTATTTTAATCGGGATGTGGCTATACTGCCGAAAAACCAAAGAAAGCTGGTTGTGGCTATTTGACCGTTTAGTAGTGGTGGTGCCTTTCGCTTCTTTTATGATCCGTTTTGGGAATTTAATGAACTCTGAAATTGTTGGCAGGCCAACGGATGTGCCATGGGCATTTGTATTTCATCAGGTAGATGAATTACCGAGACATCCTACTCAATTGTATGAAGCTGTGTTTTATATTTTCTTATTCCTGTTGTTTTATTGGTTATGGAAAAACAAACGCGAAGATTTTGGCAAGGGGTTTATGTTTGGGCTATTTTGTGTATTGATGTTTGGATTCCGTTTTTTAATGGAATTCTTGAAAGAGAATCAGGAGTCATTCGAAAACGCTTTGCCTATCAATATGGGTCAAATATTAAGCATTCCTTTTATCTTAATAGGATTATACATGATATTCCGTTCTAAAAAAGAATCTACACATACAACCATTATTCAAACCAACCCTTAATCATTGTTATGACATTATTAAACACTTTCGATCCGAAAACAACCGAAGAAACGTTCAAACGTTTAGAGAAATTAACCTATATGAGTAAGCCTCAATGGGGGAAAATGAATGCCGCACAAATGTTAGCCCACTTAAATGTGGCTTACGATTTGGCATATGGCAGAAAAACGTCTAACCCTAATTTTTTTACTAAACTCATGCTGAAACTTTTTGTAAAAGGTATTGTAGTGGGGGAAAAGCCATATTCTAAAAACTCTCCAACCGGTCCCGACTTTTTAATTTCTGATGAACGTGATTTTGAAAAAGAAAAAGCAAAATTTATTGATAACGTTAAACAAACTGAGGCTCACGGTACAACCTATTTTGAAGGAAAAGAAAGTGCTTCCTTTGGTAAGTTAACTGCAAAACAGTGGAGTATTCAGTTTTATAAGCATCTGGATCATCACTTCACTCAGTTTGGGGTTTAATATTCCCCATTATCAAAGCAGCTGCTTTTATTTATATCTCTTAGATTCATTGTTTAAAACTCCGTTTCAGTTTTAACCTTATTTCGTATTTCATCCTCTATTTATTAATTATCTTTACTAAAGCACATTTTCTGTGCTTTATCATTAGTATATGGCAAAATCAAAAAAGAAACAACCAAAGCGCTATTTGTTCGAAGAAGTATTGGCGTTTTTAAAACATAACGACGGAAAATCATTCAACTATAAACAACTCGGAGCTGCTATGGAAATTGATAATGAAGGCGATCGCTTTGCATTATTAGAAACATTGGAAGAACTTAAACATCAGGGCTTTGTTATAGAAACAGAAATAGGGAAATACCAGGCCAAAGAATCCAAAACATACCAAACAGGCACTATCGATTTTACAACACAGGGAACTGCATTTGTGATCATTTCTTCTGAAGTTCCGGATGTGTTTATTCCATTCCGAAAAACCAAAGATGCCCTGCAGGGTGATTTGGTAAAAGTATTTGTACACCCCCAACGAGGAAAAGGAAAAGCAGAAGGAGAAGTGGTAGAAGTGATACAACGCAGAAAAACCAAATTCGTTGGCAGCATTCAGATCAACCCAAAATTTGCGTTTGTTGTTCCGGATTATACTAAAATACATGTTGATTTTTTTGTACCTCTCGAGCATATTAACGGTGCTAAAAACGGACAAAAAGTAGTAGTGGAGATGACCGAGTGGAAACGCGGTTCTGAAAATCCAAATGGAAAAGTGACTGAAGTGCTTGGTAATTCAGGAGAACATGAAACTGAAATTCATGCTATCATGGCAGAATTTGGACTGCCCATGGTGTTTGCACCCGAAGTAGAAGCCGCTGCCAAAAAATTAGCCACCGAAATAACTCCTGAAGAAATTGCCAAACGTCGGGATTTTAGAAACATCACCACCTTTACTATCGACCCCGTTGATGCTAAAGATTTTGACGATGCCTTGTCTTTACAAAAATTAGAAAATGGAAATTGGGAAGTTGGTGTGCACATTGCTGACGTCACTCACTATTTAAAACCACATACCATTTTAGATGATGAGGCGGTGAGCCGCGCAACTTCAGTGTATTTGGTAGATCGTTGTGTGCCGATGCTCCCTGAAGTATTAAGTAATTTTGCCTGCTCCTTACGTCCGCATGAAGAAAAATATTGTTTCAGTGCCGTGTTCGAACTGGATGATCACGCCCAAATACAAAATCAGTGGTTTGGTAAAACCGTGATCTATAGTGATCACCGCTTTGCTTACGAAGAAGTGCAAACCATTATTGAAACAGGTCTTGGTCCATACAAAGATGAAATTTTTACCTTAGACCGATTAGCAAAAATATTACGTGCGGAGCGTACATCCAAAGGCTCTATCTTTTTTGACAAAGCAGAAGTAAAGTTTCAGTTAGATGAACATGGCGCACCAACCGGTGTTTATTTCAAAACACAAAAAGACGCTCATAAACTTATTGAAGATTTTATGTTGCTGGCAAATCGTAAGGTAGCTGAGTTTTTGGGCAAGAAGCCAAAAGATGCTGATAAACAAAATAACCGATCAAAAAAAGGTGATAAGAACGATAAAGGTGCTGATGCCGTAGTGTATCGTATACACGATGTGCCAAAAGATGAGAAATTAATTGAATTAAATAGTTTTGTAGAACGCTTCGGCTATTCGGTAGCGGTTGGAAATAAAATGAAAACCGCACAATCTATCAATAAATTATTGCAAGACGTTAAAAACAAAAAGGAACAAAGCATGATCGAACTACTAGCGGTTCGCTCTATGCCTAAGGCTATTTACACCACTAAAAATGTGGGGCATTATGGTTTAGGGTTTGAATACTACACCCATTTTACCTCTCCTATCCGTCGTTATCCGGATGTTTTAGTTCACAGGCTATTAGAAGCCAAACTAAATCACACGCATTATTTAAAAGCTGATGAATTAGAATTGTTATGCAAACATTCTTCCGAAATGGAGAAGTTGGCATCTGATGCTGAACGTGCTTCTATTAAATACAAACAGGTAGAGTTCCTGGAAGATAAGATCGGGCAAGAGTTTGAAGGTGTGATTAGTGGTGTAACCGAGTGGGGTATTTTTGTGGAGATCATTGAAAATAAATGTGAAGGCCGTGTAAGTACCCGCGATATGAAAGACGATCAATATGTATTTGATGAAGATAATTACCGCATCGTTGGTCGTCGCACAGGACGTATTTACACCTTGGGTGATAAAGTTACCATTAAAGTAAAACGTGCTGACTTAGTAAAAAAACAATTGGATTTCGAGTTTGTATCAGGCATTCCTTCTGCTAAAAAAGAAGAAATCAGAAATCCTAAGAGGTATAAGAAAAGAAGATAGCTTTTATATGCTTTAACATAACAACCACACAACGTTGAAATGAACACGACGACTTGTTACTATTGCAACACACAGGCTGCCGAAGCAAGATATGCTTTTAAAAAAATCATTTACAATAAACTCGATAGCAACTATGGCCTGGGTTTAACCGGTATTAAAAAAACAACGCGGTATTACGAAAAAGAATTTCTAATTCCACGTTGTGCGAATTGTGCCATAGAACATGGCAAGCCTAATAAGCCGGCGGGCATTATAGCACTTGTTGTATTCGCTATTTCCGGGAGCTTTACTTACACTTTTGCCAAACGTTGGTATGTTGCTGTTATTGCCGGCATCATTTGTGGCATTGTTGCCATGAGTTCTTATTTTATATTAGTGTACCATAAACGCCTGAAAACACTTGGTATTAAAGATGCCAATAACATAAAGGATTTTTCTCCGGTAAAAGATTTACTTGATAATGGCTGGCAGACAATAAAGCCTTAGCTTTAGAATATGTATAATGAAAAAGCCCGACTTGATAATGTCGGGCTTTTTCATATTTATATTTTAAAATTAAAACTTAGTAATAAGGAATTCGGTTCTTCTGTTAGCCTGGTGTTCCTCTTCGGAGCAGGAGGATATGATCTTGCCTTCGCACTCACAGCCGTTGATGAGTTTGCTTTCACCATAGCCTTTGCCCACTATTCTGTTTTTGGCGATGCCTTTGGATACGATATAAGCCGCCGATGATTTGGCACGCTTGTCGGATAAGGATAAGTTGTAGGCTTTGCTGGAGCGGCAATCGGTATGAGACCCCAATTCAATGGTCATGGTTGGGTTTTCCTGCATCACCTTGACGATCTTATCCAGTTCTTTGGCCGCATCCGGTCGGATGTTCCATTTGGCTAAATCAAAGTAAATCGGGTTGATCTGTATGATCTTGGCAATATCTGCCCCAATCTCCAGTTTCTGCATGGTTTCTTTCAGGTCGATTACCGTGTTGATGTCTAAAGTGATGTCGTACTCTTTCTCTACAGTGACATAGCCTTCCTTTTCGTATTTAATGGAGAACTGCAACTTATCGCCCGGTTTTTTACCCCGGATAATATCCGTAAAGGTTCCTGTAGCATCTGTTGTATAGGTTTTAGGCTGATTGGTAGCCTTGTCAATGAAGGTGGTTTTTACGCCTTCTATCGGGGCTTTTGTTTTGGCATCGGTGATCTGATCGATGATCTTGTATTTAGGGAACAGACCAATGTCTTTTTTGTTATCTCCTGTTTGTAATTTGCCAACAGGTACCAGACGGTCGTAATATTTGACACGTTCTTTGGCTCCCACAAAATACTCTTTGGATGGGTCGTTAATCACAAAGCTGTATTCTGCTTTGCTGTTTACTTTGGTAGAGTCAATCACTAATTTGTTATTGTCTAACAGGTATACCCAGGCGTTTGGTACTAAGTCTTTATTGCTTTCATCAAACACAATACCGCTCAGGGTCACTCCCATCAATGGTTCTTTGGAGCGGAAGAAGTAAATATCGTCTTTCCCTTTGCCGCCTGCTCTGTTAGAGGAGAAGTACCCGGTTTTAAGGTCTTCGTTCAGGGCAAAGCCAAAGTCGTCATAGTTGGAGTTGATCGGGTAGCCAAGACTTTGTGGTTCAAAATAGGCGTCCATAGCGGGTACGGTAAAGTAAAGGTCTAAACCTCCTAAGCCGGCTCTTCCGTCGGTAGAAAAGAACAGGGTACCGTCTTCATGTACATAGGGGAACATTTCCCGTCCTTCGGTATTAATGGCTTGTCCCAGGTTCTCGGGTTTTTGCCATTGGCCGTCTTTATATTCCGACAGGTATAAATCGGTTTGTCCTAATCCTCCGGGCATGTCGGATACAAAGTACATGCGTTTGCCGTCTTTGGTTACTGTAGCGTGTCCTAAGGAGTAATCATCGGAGTTATAAGGGAAGCTCTCGGGTTTGGAGAGTTTACCGTCTTTGTCTTTGGTAAGGATGTAAAGTTTTAAGTTCACCACATTCACCATCACACCTTTTACTTTCTTAACGATGATGTTACTCTTGGTTAAATACACGGTTTTTTCATCAGCCGATAAAGAGGCCGGGCCGTCATGGTATAAACTTGATACCGTTTTAGCCATAGGCATGGTAGAGGTGAATTTTAAGGAGTCTTTTTTCTCAGCGGTATAAACGTCTATAAAGTAACTGTCGTCCCAGGCAAAGGTCTTGTTTCTGGCAGAGGTATTGCGACGGTTGGAGGCAAATAATACGGCCTGATTTTTATTGAAGAATACAGGAGAAAATTCAGAGTTCTCGGTGTTGAGGGCTTCTACATTGGTTACTTTGTAAGCGGCAGAGTCTTCTTTGAGTTCTTTAACGTAGTTCTGTTTTTTGGCATGATTCTTTGTAATGAGATTATCTTTTCGTTTTTGTTCAATGAGTTTTAAGACGGCTTGTGCGTCATTATACTTTTGATTGTATTTTAAGCATTGTAAATAGTTGATCAGATCATTCTCGGTAATGGTAGAGGCAAATTTGTCATTCAGGTTCTTATAGGCAGTTTCGGCATTCACAAAGTCATATACTTTAAAGTAGCATTCGGCCAAACGTCGCATATTGGATTCGGTGGGACTGTCTGTTTTAACCAGACTCTTATAATAATCCACCGCTGCTATATAGGAGAGCTCGTTATACAACTGATCGGCTTTCTTCTGAAAAAGGGATTGTCCTTTAAGGGTGCTTGTAAAAAGTGCTAATGCTAATACTAAAAATAGTTGCTTCATATGGTTTCTCTGATTATGTTTCCCGCAGATTTCTCTGATACCGCAGGTCTTTATATTCTTGTTTTGTTTGTTTCTTTATCTTATTTCACACAGAGAGAATGTGTTGATGAGTACGTAGAGCGATTTTTTATGAATTATTGTTTGTCTCTTCTGTCTTGATTCTCTTCTAATCTCTTCTGTCTCTAAAAGTAACGTGGTGATTTAAATCCTTTGGCTTTACTTCTTAAGTCGTAACTGATCATGATCTCATGAGAGCCTACACTGAATTTTTGTAAAGAGGTTAACTGATAATCGTAAGCATAACCCAGTCTTAAGTTTTGATTGATGTTATACATAATGTTTAAGCCGGCAGCGGCTTTGTGACGATACATAGCGCCAATCCATATTTTATCATAAAATAAAAAGGAGAGGTTGCCTTCCATGGATAAAGGGGCATTGTTTACATATTTGACAATAAAGGATGGACGCATGTTTACTGCAGGGTTGAGTTTGATGACAATGCCTCCAAAGAAGTAATAGTGATTTTCCTGTAAGGCTTTTTGGTCATCAGTCAGGTTAATCTTGTTTTTTACTAGTCGGGGGGTGGATACGCCTAAGTAATAGCGTTTGCCATAGTAGTATAATCCGGCGCCGATGTTAAACAGGTTCTTCTTATAATTAAAGCCATCCAGATAAAGGGCATCGGTGTTATCATTGATTCTTAAAGAGGAAAAGTCCTGTCTGAAAAAATCCATGCCTAATTGTACGCCAAAGGCCAGACGGTTGTTTCTTTTGTTAAGTTTGATGTTATAGGCCAGATCGGCATACACACCCGTGTTTTTGGTAATACCGAGCTGATCGTTCAATACGGTAAGCCCTACGCCTATGTTTTCTGTTTTTAATGGGGAATGAACGGATAATACCTGTGTTTTGGGGGCTCCTTTGAGGCCTGTCCATTGGTCACGCACGGTTCCTGTTACCTGTATGGCTTCCTGACTTCCGGCATAAGCGGGATTAATCAACACGGGATTGAAAAAATACATACTGTGCTGGGTTTCCTGCTGGGCCTTACTGGTTCCCATCATCAACAGGAACAGTGTGCTAAACGTTAGGGCTATTGTTTGTTTCATATCTTCTTTTATTTATTTGGAACACGGATGACACAGATAATGCTGATGTTCGCTGATTTTTGTTGTCTTCTGTATTCTATGTATTACTAATTTTTATATCGTCTCTTTAGTCTATTCTGTCCTGGCTCTCTTTAGTCCTTCACTATTAATATTGTAATAAGAGGTAACCGTTATAGGTTTCTGTTTTGTTATCTCCGTATTCCAGGATCACATAATAGGTGCCTGCCGGTAATTTGGATTTGCCTACCTGATCGCCCGTATTGGCATAGCCCTCGAACTCATTCAGGTAACCGTCTTTCTCATACACC
>JACQAK010000175.1 GCA_016194985.1 Bacteroidota bacterium | reverse complement strand
TCATAGGTTATAAAACCCAGGAAGTAGAAATTACAGAAGCTCCAACCAGCTCTTTAACAGTAGTTTTAAAAAACAATAATGTATTAAATGAAATTACCATTACATCTCGCCGAAGAAAAGAATTAGCGCAAGATGTGCCGATTCCTATTACCGTAGTAAGCGCCTCAACTATTGATGATGCAGGTGCATTTAACGTAAATCGTGTAAAGGAAATTGTTCCTTCTGTTCAATTGTATTCATCTAATCCAAGAAACACGGGGATTAATATTCGCGGATTAGGTTCCCCATTTGGATTAACAAACGATGGTCTTGATCCGGGCGTTGGCTTCTACGTAGATGGTGTTTATTATGCTCGGCCAGCAGCTGCTACACTTGATTTTATTGATATTGAACAAATAGAAGTATTAAGAGGACCACAAGGAACCTTATTTGGAAAAAACACCACTGCCGGCGCATTTAATATCACAACCCGTAAAGCCAGTTTTACTCCCGGAGCTAATGCAGAAATAAGCTATGGAAATTACGGATATGTTCAGGCTAAAGCATCTGTTACAGGTCCTCTCACAAAAAAAATAGCTGTTCGTGCGTCTTTTTCCGGAACGCAACGTGATGGTGTTATTGAAAATGTAAGAACTGGAAAATACACAAATACACTTAATAATCAAGGTGCAAGAGTGCAATTTTTATGGAAACCAACCAATAAAATTTCAGTAACACTTGCTGGAGACGTCTCTAGTCAAAAACCTGATGGGTATGCACAAGTTGTTGCAGGAGTAGTTACAACACAACGCGCATCTTACAGACAATTTGATGCTATAGCCAAAGACTTAAATTACACTTTACCGAGTACAAATGCATTTGATCGTAAAATTGATACCGACGTTCCATGGAAATCAGGGAATGAATTAGGAGGCGTATCATTAAATGCCGATTTCGAAATAGGAAAAGGAACCTTAACATCTACCTCTGCTTGGCGCTATTGGAATTGGGATCCATCAAATGATCGAGATTTCACGGGTTTACAAGCTTTAGCAAAATCACAAAATCCTTCCAAACACCAAAACTGGTCGCAAGAAATAAGATATGCCGGAAATTTTAGCTCTCGTTTAAGTGGCGTAATTGGTATTTATGCTATTGGACAAGAAGTAAAAACAAACGGAACAGAAGAATCTGGCAAAGATCAATGGCGTTTCTCTCAAAGCTCAACCAGTGCTAACTGGAAAACTCCGGGATTATTAGATGGCTATGGAGCAAATACAAATTCTTCTATAAAATCGCTTAGTGCGGCAGTTTTTGCTCAAGCAGACTGGGAAGTTATTAAAGGCTTACATGTTTTACCCGGCATTCGTTTTAATTATGACGAAAAAAATGTGTCCTATAAAAGAACTGTATATGGTGGTTTAGAAACTACAAATGCTGCCCTTTTAGCCATAAAAAATGGTATTTATAGCCCTTCCGAATTTGATGCAAGTGTAAATGAAAATAATTTATCCGGCCAGTTTACTGTTTCCTATAAACCAAGCAACAAAATTAATTTATTTGCAACTTATGCAACTAGTTTTAAACCTGCCGGTGTAAACGTAGGCGGATTACCTACTGACGCTAATGGCAATCCTGATTTAACATTAGCCGTTATTAAACCAGAAGAAGTTCAGCACTATGAATTAGGAATTAAAACATCCTTATTTAAAAATACAACCATTAATCTATCGGCTTATAATACGGATATTAAAAACTATCAGACCAATGTTCAATCACCTGAATTAGGAGTGAACAGAGGTTATTTAGCAAATGCCGAAAAAGTAAATGTGAGAGGTGCTGAATTAGATGGAAATGTTAGGATAAACAAATCATTTTCCTTTTATGGAGCAGTATCCTATACCGAAGGAAAATATGTGAAATTTACAAATGCGCCTTTGCCTTTGGAAGAAACTGGTGCAACGGTATTATCTGGAACAACAAGTGTTCAGGCAGCTTTTAAAGACATTTCAGGGGGAGATTTACCAGGAATTTCTAAATGGGCCGGTTCATTAGGAGCTGAAGTTTCCTTAAAAGGTAATTTAATTGGCTTTCAGGGAAGATATTTCTTAGCTGTTGATGGTTCTTATCGTTCATCATTTTCATCTAGTCCATCTCCATCAAAATATCTAAATATCAGCGATTATGGGTTATTAAATGCTAGATTAGGATTTAAAGCAACGCGTGGCTTAACCATATTTGCGTGGGGCAAAAACATCCTAAACCAAAACTATTTTGAGCAATTATTACCAGCTAGCGGAAACTCAGGTCTTTATGCCGGTGTTATAGGAGATCCTATTACCTATGGGTTAACCTTAAGATATAATTTGTAATTATATCTATTATGATAAGAAGCCGCTGTTAGTTCTTAACAGCGGCTTTTATTTTTATACTAATAAGCATACTTGCAAAATTGGTTTTTGTTCCTAATTTTGTGAGTATATTTACCTATATGCTTTCCAAAAAATCAAAATACGCTATTAAATCATTAGTCATATTGGCTCGCCATGGCGATAAAGAGCCACATATGAGAATTTCGGAAATATCAGAAAAAGGTAAAATTCCAAAAAAATTTTTAGAAGCAATTCTCTTAGAATTAAGGAAAAATGGGATTTTAGGTAGTAAAATGGGCGTAAATGGTGGCTATTTTTTACTTAAAAAACCAACAGATATTTATCTTACAGACATTATTAGATTAACAGATGGTCCAATCGCATTATTACCATGTGCAAGTTTAAATTTTTACCAAAAGTGTGATGATTGCGAAGATGAAACAACCTGTGGTATCAAAAAAATAATGACCGAAGTGAGAGTTGCAAGCCTAATTGTTTTATCTAATAATAGTATCGCTGATTTAATAAAAAAGGAAAACAGGCTTGTAAAGGTTAAAACAAAAAAATAACGCATCTATACTTTCATATAAATGCGTTAAACATGATGTTTTTTTAATTACTACAAATTAGGCTGCGGTGTGGTTCTTAAATAAGGTTTTATTTCTTTAAAACCCTTAGGAAACTTAGCAGGTATATCTTCTGTTTTAATCGCAGGAATTACCACCACATCTTCTCCCTGTTTCCAGTTTGCCGGTGTTGCCACACTATAATTAGCAGTTAATTGCAACGAATCAATAACTCTTAAAATTTCCGTAAAGTTTCTTCCTGTTGAAGCAGGATATGTGATTAATAATTTCACTTTTTTATCCGGTCCAATAATTACTACTGAACGAACCGTGAATTTATCCGAGGCATTGGGGTGTACAAACCCATACAATTTAGATACCTCAAATGTTGGATCCGCAATAATAGGGTAATTAACTACGGTATCCTGTGTTTCATTAATATCCTTTATCCATTCCAAATGGGAAGCAACAGGATCAACACTTAATGCAATAACCTTAACGTTACGTTTATCGAACTCAGGTTTAAACTTAGCTACACTTCCCAACTCTGTTGTGCAAACAGGCGTAAAATCGGCCGGGTGGCTAAATAAAACTGCCCAGCTATCGCCTAACCATTGATGAAATTTAATTTGTCCTTCGCTTGACTCTGCAACAAAGTCTGGTGCGATGTCTCCTAATCTGATTGACATGTTTTTTATTTTTTATATGATTATTAATTAACTAATTCTTTTGAATTACTGTTTTCTTTTACTGTAGATTTTGCCAAACTCACTTTTTCATCTACCAAAGAGATAAATAAATTATGCTTCAATATATAATCGCGGTTGGCAATTAAGTGTTTTAAATTGACCTTCCCTACCACATAGTGATAATCTTTGCCGGTATATTGCTCTGATATTTCATCAAAAACAATTTGTTTTAAATCATCATTATTATTGTACCTTAAATAGGCCTCAATTAAAACATCATTTGTAAAGGATGGCGCATGTTTTTGAGCGTATTTTTTAAACTCATATTTATAGCCATGTGATAAGGCTGAAATGTCAGATAATACAGCTGCTCCCGTTGGATATGACCCCGCTCCTCTTCCTTGCAAAAATTGTTCACCGGAGAATTTACCTTCTACGATTACACCATTAAACTCATTATCAACATTGTATAAATGATTATGCTCTTTAATGAAACGGGGAGCTACAAACACGCCTACTTTATCATTCTCTAATCGTTGAATAATAGGAGTTAACTTAATTTTGTAGCCCTTTTCAGAGGCATATCGAATGTCATTATCATGTAAGGTCGTTATACCAATATTCAAGACATCTTCCTGTTTGATAATTAAACCAAAGGCATGTAATGCAATAATAACTGCTTTAAACTTGGCATCATAACCTTCCACGTCATTTGTTGGGTCTGACTCTGCAAAGCCTTTATCCTGTGCTTGTTTCAAAGCGTCAGCATATGATAATTTTTCAGCAATCGTTTTGGTTAAAATGTAATTCGTTGTACCATTGAAGATACCTGATACTTTTTCTAATTCTTCATTATCAAAGTACTCTTCCAATGAACGAATAATTGGAATGCTACCGCAAGCTGATGCTTCATATAATAACGACACATTATTTTCCTGCTGCAAACGATACAACTCTTCCAAGTGAGTAGCCAATAGTTTTTTATTGGCCGTTACAACGTGTTTCCCTTTTTTCAAAGCTTCGCTCACAATGTTAAATGCCTCATCAGCATCGTCAATTAACTCTACGATCACATCTATTTCAGGGTTGTTCAAAATCTCCCATTTATCATACGTAATCAATTCGGCTGCAACAGTACGGGGTTTATTTTTATTTTTCACCGCTATTTTAACGATATCGGCTTTAAAGCCTGTACTGTTATTTAACACATAATGTAACCCCTGTCCTACACAGCCAAACCCGAATAATCCAATTTTTAATTTCTTGCTCATAATTTCTGTTTTTTATTTTTGTTCCGCCAATTTCGATGATTGCGGAGATATTTACTTTTATTAATTTCTCACTTCGTGTTTTAATTGTTCTTGACTCTTTGTTTGATAAAATAGCTTAATATGCTCTGTTAATTGTTTGGTCTCAATTAAGAAGCCATCATGTCCGTATAAAGAATCAATTTCTTTATAAATAGCTCCTTTAATTCCTTTTGCTAATAATTGCTGCTCATTTACGGGGAACAACACATCAGATGTAACAGCAATCACCAATGTAGGAATCTCAATGTCGTTCAATACCGTTTCAATACTGTAAGCTCTTTCACGGATAATATTATGTGAATCCATCGCTTCTGATAAACGTACATACGAATACGCATTGAAACGCTTCACCAGTTTTTCTCCCTGATAACGTTGGTAAGATGCCGCTGCGTGGTTATTAATATTATTAGCCCCTGTATTTTTTTGAGTACTGTTATACGTATGGTAATTTCTGTAGCTCAATAATGCAATACTACGCGCTGCCTGCAAGCCTTTTTCTCCCCCGTTTACCGTATTCGAAAAATAAGTTCTATCCGCTTTAATGGCTAAGCGCTGTGATTCATTAAAGGCTATTCCCCATGGAGAGTGCTGTGCATTGGTAGCAATCAAAATTAGATTGTTTGTTACATTAGGATGCTGCAACACCCATTCCTGTGCTATTTGTCCACCTTGTGAACCACCTATCAACGTATGGATTTTTTCAATGCCCAACTGTTGTCTTAAAACCTCTAAAGTATTAGCCATATCCCGAATGGTAATTTGAGGAAAGTAGCTAAACCAGGGTTCATTGGTATCAGGATTAATACTTAAGGGACCTGTAGTACCATAGCAGGAACCTAAATTATTTGCACAAACGATAAAGTAATCTTTAGGATTAAACAGATCATTGTCTCCAAACAAACCAGACCACCAATCGAACACATCGCTATTGGCTGTTAAGGCATGAGAAACCCAAATCACATTACTTTTTTCGGCGTTTAACGTGCCGTAAGTATGGTAAGCGATCTCTAATTGAGGCAATGATAACCCACTCTCTAATGGAAACCTTTTTTTGTATGTTAATGTTTTATGGCTCATAATTTCTTTTGTCTTTAAAGCGCAGTGAAACGAAACCTTTACAAACGTTTCACTACGCTTCTCCGACGGTCTAACTAATTACTAAAAATAGATTCCGAAAAAATCAATTGTTTATTTTCCTGAGAAGTTAAAATATTCACGTCGCTAACCAACCGCTTGCTGTGAGCATTTACCACATAAGGAAACTGAACGCCTCCCCGTTGAGAAAAGCCATAGCTTGCCTGTAATGCTAAAAAATGACGGTGGCGACTCTCGCCTATTAAATTAGTAGTTGTTTGAGTAGTTGTGTGTGTGTATTTATTTGAGTTCATGATGTTTTTAATTTTAAATAAGTTGAAATAAAAATTTAGTCTGATGGTCATTCCCGAAATGAAGAATACATCAAAAGAGCCCCGGGTTTGCCAGGGTTTATTTTTTCAAGAAAATAAAATGAAAAAATAGCCTAGCACATGCAGCAGCAGCAACACATACAGGCCATCATGAAAAATGGAGTAATAGAATGAAGAGTTACACTTAGGTAGCCTTGTTTTGGTTTAGATGTTTTTAATACTGTGTGTTTCATTGTCTTTGTTTTTAATTTATTTTTCTCTGCTTTTCATCAGAGTAGGAGTTGGCACCTGTTTTCCAATTACGTTTTATCGTAACTTTTAGTTGGTTGCCAGTGGGTCAGTGAGCCTATTCTCTCGCCACTTCTTAATAAATTAATTACACACAAAAGGAGTAACTAATTCTGTTGCAAATTTAAAGCAATTATTCCTTTACTTCCAAATTATTTAAAAATTATTTTAAAAATCGTTGATTTTACTACTATCTCAGGGGCACTAATAATCTGTTTTACTATAATATTTTTCATATTTTAAGGGATTGTTGTAGAATAATGTAGGTTTATTTTATAATCAGGGCGTGTCCGCCAGCTGGCGGATAGGGCTTTACGCTACAATCTTTTTTATTCGTTCCTCATAAATCCGCCAGCTGGCGGATCGCTGCAATACCTCACGCAGCTTATATTTCAGATTTAGAATATTATCTTCGACCTAAGTTATGTTCGCGTGAGGTATTGAAGTGGAAATCCTTTTATACATTACGCCTTAGCGTGATGTATAAAAGATTGGAACATTGGCGAGGATAAAGCGTAGCTTTTGACGAAAGCACCGAGCATAGCTCAGACCGTCCTGCCGAAAGGCAGACACGCCCAACTGATTTCAATAAAATGATTAAAATAAGTCTACATTATTTTAATACATCAACTATTTTAAAATCTATTTTGCTTTAATAAAGGATTTATTCATCACACCTTTCTCTGTTACAATTCTGATAATGTAACAACCCTCGCTGAGCATTTCAGTATTAATTTTCGAATCAATTATTTCCGCATCTGTTTTCTGACCTAAATATGAAATTATTTCAACAGACGTTATCTTTTCCTTAGTTATCAAATTCAATTCATTATTAACAGGATTAGGATACAATACTACTGAAAAATCATTTCTGGAATTTTCGGTAACTGAGGTTGCTACTCCTGAACTCGTAGCTAACCAGATAATGGTGTTAATTAATAATTTTTGATGATTCCCTGAAGCATCTGTAAAATAACCATTATACAACACATCGTTAGAATCTCCTGTTCCATCATCAAACGGGGAGCTATCTCCAATAGCCGCTACCTTTCCTTTAAAATAATGTGCATGTGCTACCAATACATTTGTATTGCCACTGGCAGGACTTGTTTTATAAACATCGCCAACAACCGATGCATTATTCGCCGGATTCAGTGTCATACGTGTTCCGTTGGCCCATAGCACTTCTGTTACATTTCCTCCGGGCCCGTGTAATAAACTATCTTGTAAATTGGAGGAGACATTTGTAAAAGTACCAGAAAAATTACCGGTTACAGAGGTAGTATCAAAATCAATTCCAAACGGATTGTTTTGAACCGAATTGTTTTTCATTAAATCCGTCCATATTTTTGGAGAATCCCAGCCATCATTATTTCTGTCAGAAACGCTATGATCTGAGATCATATAGAGTCCTCCTCCATTCTTCACAAAATTCATAATGGCTGTTTTTTCGGCAGCCGTAAATACAATATTTGGTTCACACACCACATACACTTTGTAATTCGACAAGTCCTGAACATTAGTAGAATTGCTGTAGGTCAATGAGGCATTATAAGGTAATGATTCAACAATATAACCTTTCTTTGCCATATCCACTGCCAATGCCGAAATTCCTCCGTTCCAAAAAGTTTCTGCCGTTGATGCGGTAATTCCGGATTGTGCCGGAGTAGGTATTCGCTGAGCATTAGACTCGGTTCCGGTTGTTGTAATAGCTCCCGAACTTGAAAAGCTCAAATTATGAACATCTGCATCTATTACCCAATCAGCATTTCCTGCAGATTCTGCTTTTCTATTGTCAAATAAAATTTTTACCTGTGCCTTGCTATTCATAACAATGATAACCAATCCCATCAGGATTAATTGTATTGTTGATTTCTTGTTTTTCATCTTACTTATTTTAGAGGTTCCATCAAAAACAACAATCTTATAACGATTTTATGTAAATGATATATTAAGTTACTATAAAGATATTGCCCAAATCTGAAGAAATTCAGAGGGAATCATGTAAAATTTCTGTAAGAATCAAGATGTGGGTATTTACCTTAGTCTCATCTATTTTAGAATCCGATGTATTAAAATAATGTAGGTTTATTTTAATCGTTTTTATTAAACTATTTAGGGCATATCCCGCCGGCTGGCTTACTGGTCAACCTTCAGGTGGAAACGCCCCAATAATAAACCTACTTTATTCTACAACAATCCCTTTTAGAATAGTTTTTTATTTTTACTGGAGATTTATCAAAAAACTCATTCAACGATAATGAATAAATGTATGATTGGTAATTTCTAAAACCTTACATTTACGCGTGCTAAAAAACATCAGTAAACATCATTTTTTATTACACTTTATTGTGTTCATTTGGGGCTGGTCTCCTATACTTGGCAAAGGGATTAGCGCCGATGCTTTGCAGTTAGTGTGGTTTAGAATAGCGATCACTATTTTTCTGATGGGTTTTTACCTGATTTACATCAAAGCTGATTTAAAGATTTCGTTAAAAAAACTCCTCCAGCTAAGTGCCGTTGGATTTATCATTTGTATTCATTGGCTTTGCTTTTATGGAGCTATTAAGGTATCCAATGTATCAGTAACAATGGCGGCATTTAGCACCGGTACTTTATTTACAGCCATTACCGAACCTTTGATCTATAAACGAAAATTTATTTGGTATGAGTTAGTTATAGGCCTTATCATCATATTTGCCATTGGTCTTATCTTCTCAGTAGAGATCAAATACGGACTGGGCATTTTATTGGGCATTTTGGCTGCTTTTACAGCTTCGGTTTTTAGCGTTTTAAATGGCGTACTGATCCAGGATACCAGACAACCCATCTCCTCCCCTGTTCTATCATTTATTGAGTTAAGTATGGCTCTGATAGGGCTTAGTATTTTCTTATTGTTTAATGGCAGTTTCACCGGTTCTTTTTTCCATATCAGTGGTCAGGATGTGATTTTACTTACCCTTTTAGCCGGTGTTTGTACAGTATATCCCTTTATTGCCTCTGTAAACCTCATGAAGCATTTGTCTCCCTATACCATTAACTTAACGGTTAATCTGGAAGGTGTATACGGAATTATCCTTGCCTGCATTTTATTTCATGAGAACAAGGATTTATCCATTACCTTTTATGTAGGCTTTGGGATCATTCTTTCGGTGATTTTCTTAAATGCACTGCTAAAACAACGATTTCATAAGGGGTAGTCCTATATCCTTGTGTGAGGGATGCAAGCGGAAATCCTTTTGCCTGCCTTTTGCAAAAGATTGCAGCGACAGCCCGACCCCGCTGTCTCTTATAAGGGGCACACCCAAATCCTCTTTATGAGCTTATTATCAAAAAAGATTTTTTATTAAGGAAAAATAAAAACCTTACTTTAGCGGCGTTAAAATTAAGTTATGCAATTTGAGTTAAACTCAGAATACCTCGACCAATTAAAAACCGCCATTTCCGAAAAAAATGACGCGTTTTTAAAAGCTCAACTCACCGAGTTGTATGCGGTTGATATTGCCTTAATTTTAAACCAACTGGACCTGGAAGACTCCATTTACCTGTACGATCAGATTGATGAAGAATTATCATCAGACGTGCTTTTGGAAATGGAGGATGAAAAACGCGAAGCCTTATTAGCTACCTTCTCTACCAAAGAAATTGCAGAGCAATTGGATAATATGGATTCTGATGATGCTGCTGACGTTATTAATGAATTACCGGAAGAGATTCAGGACGAAGTATTATCTCAGATCGAAGATATAGAGCAAGCCAGCGATATTGCCGACTTGATGAGCTTTGAAGAAGGTACAGCCGGCTCCTTAATGGCAAAGGAGTTAGTTAGTGTATATGCACATGAAACTGTAAGTGCCTGCATTGACGAGATCAGAAGACAAACAGAGAATGTAGATGTACTATATGCGGTTTATGTAGTAGATGATAATGAAAAATTAATAGGGATGTTATCTCTTAAAAAACTGATCGTTTCTCATCCATTAGCCCGCATAGAAGAAATTTATGACGGAGATGTGATTTCCGTTAAAACATCAGAATCCAGTGAAGAAGTAGCTGAATTGATCCGGAAATATGACCTGGTTGTATTACCGGTTATAGATCAGTTAGGACGTTTGGTTGGTAGAATTACCATTGACGACGTGGTAGATGTGATGCGCGAAGAAGCTGAAAAAGATATTCAGTTAATGAGTGGTATCACCGATGACGTTGATAGTAATGATAACTTATGGCGCTTATCAAGAGCCCGTATTCCATGGTTATTGGTAGGCATGTGCGGTGGCATCATTGGTTCACGAATTATTGGCAGCTATGAAGAACAGATTCAGGTTCGTCCCGAAATGGCCTTTTTTATCCCGTTAATTGGTGCAACAGGCGGTAATGTTGGAGTTCAGTCTTCCGCTATTATTGTGCAGGGCTTAGCCAACAATACGTTGATCGTTGATAAAATTGCCCCTAAATTATTTAAAGAATTGGGTGTGGGATTGATCAATGGTTTGATTTGCTCTGGATTAATTTTAGGTTATAATTTATTAATCAACGAGTCCTGGGCGCTGGCTGCTACGGTAAGCGTGGCCTTATTCACCGTTATTATTTGTGCTTCCTTTTTAGGAACCTTTGTTCCATTAATGATGAACCGTTTTAAAATCAATCCGGCATTAGCCACCGGACCTTTTGTAACAACGTTAAATGACATCATTGGAATCTCTATCTATTTTTTAGTAGGCCGTTTATTGTACAGTGTTCTTTAATGAACCCAGAGACCATAGAATATTACAAAAAACTTTACTTCTGCACAGGATTAATCTAACTTAAATAAGTCATAATTTGTGTATCATTGTAAAATTGATGTTTTTCTCTGGTTTCAAAAAATAAATTAATTACATGCAAACCATTCAACAACTTTTATCGGGTGAATTAAAAGGAAGCCAAACATTAAAGCTTTCCTGCAACTTAACTCACTTTCCTGAAGAAATTTTTGATCTGAAAGACACCCTGGAAATATTGGATTTATCTAATAATCACTTATCTTCATTGCCCGAAAATTTCAGCGAATTCAAAAAATTAAAAATCGCATTCTTTTCCGATAATGATTTCAAGGAGTTTCCGAAAGTTTTAGCGCAATGCCCCGCCTTGACCATGATTGGGTTTAAGTCCAATAAAATAGTCTGTATTCCTGAACATTCATTTCCGGTTGATTTGCAGTGGTTGATCTTAACCAATAACCGGATCACTGAAATACCTAAAAGCATTGGAAAATGTCATAGATTGCAAAAGGTAGCCTTTGCAGGGAACCAAATAAAAACATTACCGGGTGAAATGAGTCAGTGCCAAAACATGGAGCTGCTTCGTATTTCAGCCAATCAATTAGATGAATTTCCCCAATGGTTATTATCGCTGCCTCGTTTGTCGTGGTTGGCATATTCCGGTAACCCTTTCAGTAAACGTGTTCCTGTCAAAGACGAACTGCCGCTTATTTCATGGAATGAATTAACCCTTCAGGAGGTATTGGGACAAGGCGCTTCTGGAATTATATCAAAGGCACAATGGCATCAATCATCCACTAAAAAAGAGATTGCCGTAAAAGTATTTAAGGGAGAGGTTACCAGCGATGGTTTTCCGGAAGACGAGATGAATGCCTGTATAGCAGCGGGCAATCATGAGCATTTGGTAACATTGATAGGAAAAATAACCGATCACCCCGAGCAAAAAACAGGATTAGTCCTAGACTTAATTCCCTCTTCATTCAAGAATTTAGCAGGACCGCCAAGCTTTGATACCTGTACACGGGATACATTTAAAGAAGGCACAACCTTTTCGGCAACTACTATTTTTAAAATTGTACGGGCAATTGCCGATGCTGCCAAACACCTTCATTCAAAAGGGATCATGCATGGCGATTTGTATGCACACAATACACTTTTCGATAACGACGCTAACACAATCTTTGGTGATTTTGGAGCTGCTACCATGTATGACATCTCCGACAAAAATGCGCCTTATCTTGAACGTCTTGATGTAAGGGCTTTTGGATGTTTGATGGAAGATTTACTAAACCATGTTCCCGAACATAAGAAAAAGGAATCATTATTTCTTTGCCTACTTGGATTAAAAGCAGCATGCCTGAAAGAAAATATTATAGAAAGACCATCATTTTATGATATAAAACTTATGCTCGACACTTTTTAATAATTATTTCCTTATCGAATTAAAACGCTTAACAGCCACTAACTGATCGTAGTATGTGCCACGCTGCCGATGATATACGTAGATGGTATATTCGTTCTCTGTCTCCCAGTGATTACCTTCTGTAAACGTTTCATCACCACCTTTTTTATCATCCTTTAAATACACATAGGTATAATTATAATATCCCTGTTTAATGAACAAATCACATTCATAACCCATTTTTTTATAATTATAGATCATACGATTGGTTTTGTTTAAGCGCCACTCCGTTAATTTTCCCAACACATAAAAATTTCCTGCTCCCTGTGCGTTATCATACGGTAAAAAGAAATGTACCCAGGCGTAATCGGCTTCTATATCAGGATTAGTAGCCATATCCTGATTCTTGATCAAAAAGCCTCCATTCAGATCATTGTAAAATGAATACTGCTTAAAGGTTCTCAACTCATCTGTTTTTAATTCGACATGATATTTGTAAGCACTGTCTCTGGTAATGTTTGCGATTCTTTCGGTATACGTTCTTAATGAGCGCGTATCAAAATAACGGAATTCATTTCCTCCGTTAAATGTTGATTTATCGTCCAGTGAATAGGTTAACTGACGAGGCTCTACAAATGTTGGTTTGATTGTAGTAACGGCATTATCCCAACGGTTATTCTGAGTGATCACAACTTTCAAATCGGTAAAGGGATTGGTCAATTCATATTGGCTATTTATCAAATTAAAATCAATATGTTGTTTTTCATATTGTTCATCATTTCCAATTGCCTGACGAACATTAGCAACTACAGTAATTTTATTTTCATAGATCATAAACCGTTTTGTAGCAACCAGTTTTTCTTTATCATTATCCTGATACACATATACCATATAGTTTCCGGTTTTGGTAAACTGCATATTGCTTTGAGGAAATAAAATAGAATAATGTGTATATTTTTGAATGGTATTAGCTGAAAAGTTATAATTCAAAATATTTGCTTCAAAAAAACCATTCATATATTCGGCATACACCAAATTAGACGGCTGCCAGCTGGCATCACAATGCACAAAACTAATGGAATAGCTTTTTTTGTCGGCTTCCAGATCATCAAAACTCAATTCCAGCTGTTCACCAGAATTAAACTGCAGAATAGCCGGATTTGCATCAAAACTGGATTCGTGGAGCTGAACCGTTTGGATATAAGGCTTATAGGTCCAATCCTCATAACGCATTTGATTATCATTCACATAATCATCCTGCGAAAATGTTGTATTTAGCATTAACACTAAAATAACTGATAGTATATAAATAAGTTTTCTCAAAGAATTGTATAGATTTTCAAAACGATAAAGGAAGCAATTTAGTGTCCAAACTTACTGCTTAATTAAATCGCCCTTGTTATTTCTTGTTAAATTTATTGTAGCGGGATTTCCTCTGTAGTATACATTTCCGGCTTTGTCAATAATAATATCCATCGTGCCATTTTCGGGAGCATTAATGTAAACATGGCCGATAGAATAACTATCCAAAAAGACATATGATTTGATGCTTAATCCATAGGCATACAAGTAATTAGTACCATAATAATATCCTTCCAATCTGTCTGTAACGCCTGTTAAATAAGTATCTCCATTACCATGGGTACTGCACACAACCCTGTATGTATTCAAATCTAATCTAAAATCTCCCGAATTTTCTACT
>JACQAK010000047.1 GCA_016194985.1 Bacteroidota bacterium | reverse complement strand
TTAGTTGCAGGCCAAGGCGCATCTTCTAACCATGATGCTAATTCTAATGTCCAATACATAATTTTTTAATTTAATTTTCTGCAAAAGTAAAAAATTAATTGAATTATGCTAATGAATAATGCAAAAAACAAAGATTTCTTCAACTGATGTTAAATTACTATAAATCAAATAATTAAATCGTTAAATTTTGAAGCTTTTTTCAAATAAAGGCACATTTTTACCTTCCAAAACTAATCTATATTCACCCTTTTTAAGATTAGCGACATTAAAATCAGCCTGATAGTCAGCACGTTGAGGATTAAGCCACTTGCCATATATCTCGGATACTTTTTGTCCGTTAGCATCCACAATGTAACAATATGAGTAACAGGTCTCGGCCAAACCGTAATTAAACGTTGCTTTAAAACGAACAGGTTGATCCTGTACCTCACCCAGGCTGGTAATTCTGGCTCGTTTTAAAAGCGTATACCAGGGCAAAGGTTCGCCCTTTATATTTGCTACAAAGGTTCGCAACAAGGAAGCTATAGAATCATTATGGCTGGTAATATGAGCGGTTTCTTTTCCATCGCTAATAGCCCATACACTATATTGCTCGGTGTTAGAGTCGACTTTATGAGTATTTAAATAACGTGCCAGTAATACCAGGCTGCTATCTGCCATTTTACCCAGAGTATAAGGTGCTCCTTTTTGAGGCCCGGCTTTTGTTGCTTCACAACAATAACCTTTGATATCGAACCTTTTGGTTTCCTTAGGTTTTAAAACTAATAACTCTTCATGAACTACTAAAATATCCTGATAATCATTCTTACCGGCATTGGAGTTAAAACGCCAGCCTGCAGGAATAGTAATCTGTACAGAGTCTTTTAATAAATTAGAAATAGAATAATCCAACTCCAACCCTCCTTTACAAATGGCTTTGGCAGTTATCATTTTTTTATCGAATGCTTTTTGAAGAGATACTCTTGTTTTTGCCTGACATATTGCCACAACAAATACACTGATAAGGATCATAAATGCGGTGTGTTTAGTCTTCATTATTTCCTGATTTTAAACATATAATGCCCGGATAATTTTTAGTTACATTTTAAATCTTTTTTTCTATCTTGCTGATGAAATAATTTAAAATAATCGGGATGAGTTTAAAAATGCGTTTGATTATCATGAGCTTCTTACAATTCTTTGTTTGGGGTGCCTGGTTAATTACCGTTGCTAATTATTGGTTTGGAACAAAACAGTGGGATGGAACTCAGTTTGGTGCTATTTTCTCTACCATGGGAATTGCTTCTATATTTATGCCTACTCTTTGTGGAATTATTGCCGATAGGTGGTTAAATGCTGAGAAATTATATGGTATCCTGCATATATTGGGCGGATTAACCTTAATGTATGTTCCTCAAGTTAATAATCCTTCCAACTTTTTTTGGGTAATATTAGTGGCCATGATTTTTTATATGCCCACAATTGCTTTATCCAATTCGGTAGCTTATAATGCGCTAAAGAAAAACAATCTTGATGTGGTGAAAGATTTTCCTCCAATTCGGGTTTGGGGAACTATCGGTTTTATTGTAGCCATGTGGATTACTAATTTATCGGGGAACAAAGCGTCTGAAAACCAATTTTATATAGCGGCTATAGCTGCTATAGGTTTAGGGATCTATTCGTTTTCATTACCGGGATGTGAACCCAAACATAATACAGAAAACAATAAATCATTTGTGGATCTGATCGGATTAAGTTCATTTAAGTTATTTGCTAATTATAAACTGGCTCTGTTTTTTATTTTCAGTATGTTCTTAGGTGCTGCCTTGCAACTTACCAATGCTTATGGTGATGTATTTTTAGATGACTTTAAGCATCAGCCACAATACGCGGATTCATTTGTTGTGAAGTACTCTACGATCATCATGTCTATTTCTCAGATCTCTGAAACACTATTTATTTTAGCGATTCCTTTTTTCTTAAAAAAATTCGGCATTAAGCTGGTAATGTTATTTAGTATGCTTGCATGGGTTTTACGCTTTGGATTATTTGCCTTTGGAAATCCTACGGATGGCTTATGGATGATTATTACATCCTGCATTGTTTATGGGATGGCCTTTGATTTTTTCAATATTTCAGGATCCCTGTTTGTTGAAACATCAACTGATTCAACCATTCGTTCTTCGGCACAGGGCTTATTTATGATGATGACCAATGGATTTGGAGCTGTATTTGGAAGTATTACCAGCGGATATTTAATTGATCATTTCTTTACATCAGAAAACGGGAAGAACTGGCATAATATCTGGCTTACCTTTGCTATCTATGCTCTGATTATCGCTACGTTATTTGCACTATTATTTAAGCACAAACATAATCCCAAAGAAGTAGAAAGTTTTAGCCATTAAACAGAGATACACACTAACAAATATATTACTAACTTTACATAACACTAAACCCGACTATTATGATACATTTAAACACAAACAAAATCATTATCACTACTGATTTTTCAGAAACTTCTTACTTAGCTATCAAGCATGGCGCGTTCCTAGCTCAGTATACCAAAGGAGAAATTTATTTAGTACATATTATCACTAAGCATTGGGAAAAATTTAATGTATTTACTCCCAGTATTACACTAGATAACATTGAAAAAGCATCTTCTGCTGTACAAAAAAAATTAGAAGAATTAGCCAATGATATTAAAAGCGAATACGGTGTAAATGTAACTACCGTTGTTAATACCGGTAATCCAACTACTGAAATCGTAAAGTTTGCCAAAGAAATAAAAGCAGGTATGATCGTTATGGGTACTCATGGCTATAGTTCATGGGAAGATTTAACTATCGGCAGTAATACTTTAAAAATATTAACCAAGAGCCCTTGCCCTGTTTTAACGATGAGTGAAAATTCTTCCAAGTTTGGTTACAAGAAAATTATTTTACCAATTGATACATCAGCTCACAGTCGTCAAAAAGTGGTATTAACTTTAGAGCTTGCCAAACAATTTGCATCGCATGTTTATGCTGTAGGTATACTAACAGAAGATGAATCCAATAAAAAGCCAGCTATGGAAGTAATGCTTCGTCAGGTTGAAACTGCTGCAAAAGATAAAGGAGTGATCTGTACTACCGAACTAGTGGAAAATATTAAAAACAGAGCAGTAGCTACTGTAAACTTCTGCGAAAAAAACGGAGGCGATTTAATTTCCATCATGACCGATCAGGATGCAGAGTTAAGCGGATTCTTTTTAGGACCATATTCATTACAGGTTATCCATCATTCAAAAGCGCCGGTATTAAGCATTAAACCTGAAGAACATCCTGAAAATGCAGGTTGGGGAGATATTTTAGCAGGGACCTAATATTTTAATCATATTATTATTAAAACGCACATTTGAAATAAATGTGCGTTTTTGTTTTTTATTGTATACATTTGCTCCGCAATTTGGTTTTTGGATATTTCAATAATATTAAAAATTAAAAGGGAATCATGTGAAATTCATGAACAGTGCCCGCTGCTGTAAGTCTTATTAACTGTTTTTAATCTCATGCCACTGAAGCGATTATACTTCGGGAAGGCTTAAAAACAAAGACGAGTCAGAAGACCTGCCAATATGCATTTTGAAGCTTTCGGGGAAACAAAGGCTAACAAAAAACAGGGTGTTTAGGCAACGTGCTGTTTTTTTTATTTTCCCATAAGCGATATGATTTGGTAAGATAAAACTTGAAACGTTTAAATATATATACTCTTCGCCAGCCTAACAACTATGTTTGGCTATTTGTAGTATACATACTATTCGCAACAAATCTATGGAGTCAAACGAAAGACACCGGTGCATACCAACTGCAGGAAGTACCTATTATTCATACCAAACAAGAGTTAATAGAGACCTCCAAAAAAACAATTTCAATAGATAGCTTAACATTAGCCAGATACAGCACCACGTCATTGGCGGATCTCTTGGCAGGTCAATCTACCATTCATATTAAATCATATGGTAATGGCAATATTGCTACAACCAGTATGAGAGGTGGAAACGCAAATCATACGGCTTTATTATGGAATGGATTAATGGTACAAAATGCGATGTTGGGTCAACAAGATCTGAGTATTATTCCAACTTTATTTTTTGACAATGTATCCTTAGAATATGGCGGAGGAAGCGCCATGTGGGGAAGCGGAGCTATTGGCGGAAGTATTCATTTGCAAAATAAACCAGGATTCAATCAGGGATTTAAAACCAAATTACAAATGAGCGTTGGCAGTTTTGGCACAAGGAAAATAGGAACAGGTGTTTTATTGAGTTACAAAAAAGTTGTATCCAACACAAAAGTATATTACACTTCTTCCGAAAATAATTACTCCTATAAAGACACTGTAGATAAGGAAAAACCAAACAAGCAGCTTACTCATTCAGATTATATAGCTAAAGGTGTATTACAGGAAATTTCATTTTTGGCGAGCCCGTATCAAAAAGTAAATGTGCGTTTATGGTATAATACAATGGACAGGAATTTACCATCCTATGCTGCATACATCAGTAAAAAAAGTCAGGAAGACAAAAATTTAAAATTAAATGCTGATTGGAATTACTCCAAAAATAAATTAAACTCAACTATACGTTTAGGTTACTTTAATGACAAACTTAATTATACCGATAGCTTAGCTAATACCTTTAGTAAAACATCTATCAATACTTTCATCGGAGAAAGTGATAATATGTATACGCACAAAAATCACAAATTTAATTTCGGAATTAATTATACTCAATATAATAGTACACTTATCGAAAAAATCAAAAAAACTTTACCTCAAGATTTAAGTTCTCTTTTTATCAATAACCATTTATCAATTCCACTTTTTGATACTATCATTCTTCATAATCTCAATAAATTTGCTTTGTTTGCCGCATATAACTTAAGTCTTTTCGATTCTAAATTACATTACAATTTCGCCATCAGAAAAGAATTCACCAATCAAACAACTATTCCTTTTACAGGTAACACCGGGATTCATTACCAATTAACTAAGCTCATTGCCGCAAAAATAAATGCCAATAAATCATTCAGGCAACCCACCTTAAATGATTTATACTGGAGTCCTGGAGGGAATCCAAATTTAAAACCTGAAGATAGCTACGAAGTAGATGGTGGGATTGAACTCAATTATAAAAAAGGAGATTTTACCGTATTATTAGAAGGCAGCTATTTTAACCGACATACAAAAAACTGGATCATTTGGCTACCAACTCCTAACGGCTATCCCACTCCCAAAAACATTACCGAAATATATAGCAGAGGTACTGAAACCAAAACAGAATTAGCCTTTTCAAAAAAGGATATATTACTAAAACTGATTATTAATACATCTTATGTGTTATCCACTTATCAAAAACCAAGCGGAGAAAATGATAATTCTGTTGGAAGGCAATTAATTTTCACACCGAGGTACACCGGGCAAGGATCTGTTTTAATGAGATATAAAAATCTCAACATATTACTTAACAATAATTATACGGGATACCGTTTTACCTCTTCTGATAACAGTAGTTGGTTATATCCCTATTATATCGCCAATCTTAAATGTTCATATAGTTACTCTTTCAGCACCATTCATATGGAATTATTTTGCAGTATTAATAATCTATTTAATAAAAATTACGTCGTCGTTCAAAATATGCCTATGCCTTTGCGAAACTATGAAGCAGGACTTAGCATGAATTATTATAAACCCAAAAAGAAAAACGAATCTCTGTTACCCATCAATTAAAAACAATAATTTAGACCCATGAAAAAAACAATTACAAAACTGGCAATTGCTTTAGGCATTGCAACCACTATCAACATCAACGCTCAAATAACGGTTACCTTTGACACATTTACATTAGCTGCCGATACATTTTACGAAAATCATTCCAGTGCAGATTTTACAGTAGCAGGAACAACTTTTCAATATGAATGGGACGGAACCTACAACTATTGGTCGGGAGGCACATCTTACACTAACAAAAAAGATACTATCAATACCGTTGGTCCGGCACCATTATATTACACGAATGTGTATAGCTGTATCCCGGGTTCTGCATTCAGTGGTGCCAATTACGCAACTGTACAACAAAATGCCGTTATTTCATTCAGTAACAACACAACCGCGGTTACCGGATTTTATATTACCAATACAACTTATGCATGGAAGGTGATCAAGAGAGGAAATTTTGTTGCCAGAAAATTTGGAGATACAACCGGTACACATTCCGGCACAAGTATTCCTCAAGGCGAGTATCCGGATTGGTTCAAAGTTATTGTCAGAGGCTACAGAGGTGGCAGCATGATTACAGATAGCGTAGAGTATTATTTAGCAGACTACAGAGCTCCGGGCACCAGCAATGATTACGTTATCAAAAACTGGCAATATGTTAACTGTGCAGCATTAGGACAGGTAGACAGTATTAAATTTGAAATGAAATCGAGCGATGTGGGTAATTATGGCATCAATACACCTACGTTTTTCTCCATGGACAATTTCACAACACAAAGCACGGTTGGTATCGAAGAGTTAACTAACGTTTCGAATATATCGCTATTCCCAAATCCAACGAGTCAAAATGCAGTTATTAGTTATGAATCTCAATCTATCAGTAACCTGAGCATTATTATTTTTGATGTGACAGGAAAAGAAATAGAGCATTCTCTTCTTGAAACTAATATTGGAAAAAATCAGGAAAAACTTCATACGGAAACATTAAATGCGGGAATTTATTTCATTGAAATTTCCGACGGCACTTCTTCTAAAAAAATGAAATTTATAAAATTGTAATAACAAATGTATCGGGTAAAGTTGGAGGACTATCTGACTTTACCCGATTTTAAAAAGATGAAAGCATACTACCTTATATTTATTTCTATAATCCTTAGTGCCTGTATTAAAGATAAACCACAGAGTCCTGATACGTCTATCTCCATTAATGCAGACAATGTTGTTCTCATTACTAATGAAGGTAATTACGGATGGGGCGAAGGAACTGTTTCGGTATACGACCCATCAACGGGAGCAGTTGTAGAGGACTACTATAAACAACAAAATAGTGGAGCCTCTTTAGGGAATGTTTGTCAAAGTATTTGTAAATACAACAATAACTATTACATCGTGGTTAATAATGCTCATAAAATTGTTGTCGTAAACGCCGCCAACTTCGTCAAAACAACTACTATTAATGGATTTAATTCTCCACGTCATATTTTACCGATTACCTATAACAAAGCGTATGTCAGCGATTTATATGCCGGATCTGTTCAGATTATCGATTTAAATTCAAATACTATTAGTGGCTCAATTCCTTGTTTAGCCGGAACAGAAAAAATGGTGCTGATCTATAATAAAGCCTTTATTACAAATAGTAATTCTGACTATTGTTATGTTGTTAATACAACAACGGATGTTATTACGGATAGTGTGAATGTGGGCAAAGGCAATTCAAGTATTGTAATTGATAAAAATGCTAAAATATGGGTAATGGCAAGCGGCAATTCATCTACATCACAGGCCGGTAAATTAACCCGCATTAATCCATTAACATTACAAATTGAACAGAGTTTCATCTTCAACACATCCGAAAACCCTCATGAACTATGCATCAATAAAACGCACGACACCCTTTATTATTTAGATAATGGTGTATATCAATTTCCCATTTCTGGCAATGCATTGCCACCAACTCCACTGGTTAATCAAGGCTCGAAAGTATACTATGGTTTGGGAGTTAATCCTAAAGACTATAATATCTATGTGTCTGATGCTATTGATTATGTTCAAAAATCAAAAATTGAGGTGTATAAGCCTAATGGTAACTTTGTCACGAGTTTCAACGCCGGTATCATTTCCAACGGATTTCTTTTCGAATAAGCATTTTTCATTTTTTAGATTATCTTTGCTTTAGTGCAAAGTCATTTACATATCATTTCGTTTGATATCCCCTACCCTGCTAATTATGGCGGTGCTATTGATGTATTTCATAAAATCAGATGTTTACATCAAAAAGGGGTGAAAGTGATTTTACATTGTTTCGAATATGGCAGCAGAAAAGGTTCTCCGGAATTAGAAGATTTATGTGAACATGTGTATTACTATAAACGTAACACTTCCTTTATCAATCAATTTTCGTTATTACCGTTTAATGTAAAGTCAAGAATTAACGATGAGTTAAAGAAAAATCTGTTAAAAGATCATTATCCTGTATTATTTGAGGTGCTACATACCTGCTATTTACTGAATGATCCCGATCTGAGAAACAGAAAAAAATTATTCAGACATAGCAATATTGAACATCATTACTTTTTAGAATTAGCCAAGGGAGAAAAATCATTTATCAAAAAACTCTATTTACAACTAGAGGCCTTTAAATTAAAGCGTTTTGAAAAACAAATTACTTATGCAGATGGCATTTTATCTGTATCGGAAACAGATTTAGCGTATTTCAAAAAAGCATACCCCAATACACCTTCTGTTTATTTACCAAGCTTTCATCAATTTGATGCATTGCAATGTAAACAGGGAAAAGGAGAGTACATCCTGTATCATGGAAATTTGTCTGTTTCCGAGAATTATAACGCAGCGTTGTGGTTAATTAAACACGTATTTTCAAAAATAACCTATCCGGTTATTATTGCCGGTTTAAACCCGCCTTCGCATTTAACAGCAACTATTAATAAATATAATCATATAACATTAAAACAAAATTGTTCTGAACAGGAAATGCAATCACTGATTGAGAATGCACAAATACATGGCCTTTATACAGAACAGGCTACCGGCTTAAAATTAAAATTATTGAATGTTTTATTCTCAGGAAGATTCGTCATTGCAAATACAGCTATGTTAAGCGGCACACAATTAACGGAAGCATGCGCTATTGCTAACTCACCAAAAGAATACATTGACCAGATCAATACATTACTTTCGAAAGAATTTACATCAGAAGAAATAGAGCGAAGAAAAAAAATAATTTCTCCAATGAACAACGAAGAGAAAATAAAGAACCTTTTTAGCTTACTTTAATCTCTTTCAAAGATATACTATTCGACCCGAAGCGGTCGTACATGAATAAAAATTTTAATCCTAATAATATTTGACCCCTTCGGGGTCGAATAACTTTAAGTTAAAGTTGTCAATTCTAATAAAGCATCTCTATCATCGATATAGTGCCATCATTTCCTCAAGAATTCTGTTCAATTTTCTAACAAGAATATTTTTTGTCGGGTCTACCAATAATACTTTCATTCTTGCTCTTTTTTCAACCAATAAATCCGGATGATTAATTTTTGCTCCTTCTACAATACCAAGATAAGGTTGACCGTATTTTTTATGGATCCACAAATAACACATCATTTTTCCATTGTAGCAAAAAAATGGCATTCCATATTTCCATGCTTCTGTAATATTAGGATTCAAATCTAAAATATGTTGCCTTAAAAATTGCAAACAACTTTTTATCGGTTCTTCCTTTTCCAGATAGTATTTCTCTATTGGACTAAGCATTTGTTCTATAACTCTGCTTTCGCTTGTTCAATCACTGCTTTCGTATTGCCTACAAACACTTTATTACCAATAAAAATAACCGGACGTTTTAAGAACGTATATTCTTCCAAAATAAAATTTTTATAATCCGTTTCTGTCAACTGCTTTGATGCCAAACCCAATTCTTTGTATTTACGGGCAATTCGGCTAAACAAAGCTTCGTAGGAACCCACCTTTTTTTTCATCTCCTCTAACTGGGCAGGTGTTATTTTATCGGTTTTTATGTCCTGAAAAACAAATCCTTTTTCTTTTAATTCTAAATCAGAAATAATTCTCTTGCAGGTATCGCAGGTAGAGAGGTAGTATATTTTATTCATGTGTTGTATTTTAAACGCAAAGCATGCGAAACATTTGTGATCATAAATATAAAAAAAGAGATGTACATAAGCACATCTCTTTTATCTCTGTGGTCAAATAGCCTTTTCAGACTCTTATCCTAACATTTTCAAGAAAGAAATTTCTTTCTCGGTTAAGAAACGGAACTTTGCACGAGGCAGATCTTTTTTAGTTAAGCCTGCAAAGGCCACTCTATCCAGTTTTACTACTTCATAACCCAAATGTTCAAACATACGTCGAACGATCCTGTTCTTTCCGCTATGAATTTCAACACCTAACTCAAATTTACCTGTTCCAACAAATTCCACAGCATCCGGCTTAATAAAGCCGTCTGCTAAATCAACTCCCTCTGATAACGTACGGAAATCTTCTGTGGTCATTTTTTTATCTAAAGTCACATGATACACTTTTCTTACGTCAAATTTTGGATGAGTTAATTTAGCGGTCATGTCTCCATCATTGGTAAATAATAAGATACCTGTTGTATTTCTATCAAGTCTTCCAACAGGATACAAACGTTCTTTACAGGCCTTACGAATTAATTCCATAACTGTTCTGCGTTCCTCCGGATCATCCATAGTTGTAATATAATCTTTTGGCTTATTTAAAATCAGGTATTTTTTTACTTCATTTTTAATAGGTACACCACCATACGTAACAACATCTGTAGGGTTTACTTTATACCCCATTTCAGTAATAATCTTCCCATTTACAGATACAACACCGGTTGCAATCAAAACATCAGCCTCTCTACGAGAACAAATCCCTGCATTAGCCACATAACGATTTAAACGAACAGCATCATCCGATACATTTTTTTGAGTAGACGTTTTTGACGGCCCTGCTTTTTTAGATTTTTCTATAACACGTTCTGTTTTAGATAATCTTGGTTCATACGGTTTATCAAATGACTTTTTTTCTCCGAAAGATCTTCCGGATTTTTCATAATCTCCTCCATCACGTTTCGAAAACGACTTTCTTTCAGTATCTCCAAAGCTCTTACGAGAACCTGCGCTTTCATATTTTCCATCTTCACGTTTCACAAATGGCTTTCTTTCACCATCCCCAAAACTTCTGCGTGGTCGGTCGGAATCTTCTCTTTTTGTATAAGAACGTTTTTCGCCGTCGCCAAAGCTCTTACGAGGGCCTGCACTTTCATATTTTCCATCCGCACGTTTTACAAATGGTTTCTTTTCACCATCATCAAAACTTCTGCGTGGTCGGTCAGAATCCTCTCTTTTTGTGTAAGAACGTTTTTCTCGGTCTGCTCCAAAGCTTCCGCTTGATTTCGATCTAAAACTTCCATCCTGGCGTTTCCCAAATGATCGTTTTTCTCCGGAGAATGATGTTTTTTCGGAATCCCCATAAGTCTTACGCGGTCTGCTTTCCGAACTATCCCGTTTTGTATAAGAACGTTTTTCCGTAGAGTCGCCATCCCGTTTTTTAAACGAGGAACCTTCCGAACTTGCTGACTTATATGGTCTTTTGGGTTTATCTGAACTTGAATAAGATTTTCTTTTATTAAAATCTGATGAACCTCCTTTTGAAAAAGTTTTTCTAGGTCCTTGACTGTCTCTACTCATTGCTTATTTATTTTTTGCAAATGTACGCAAAATATAGTGATTAGAGGTTAGTGTTTAGTGATTAGTCGCAATATTGGCTCATAATGTCTGTTTTTTTAATCCAAAAGCCTATCTTTGCAAAATGTCTGATTTAGCCTATAAAAAAGCATTAACCGAGTATCTGGAAGGATTTGTGAGTGAACGACGCAAAGGCCGTTTGCATGAAGTATTGGAAGAACGAACCAATCACATGACTCTGGTTTTAGAGGATGTATATCAAACCCATAATTTTAGTGCTGTTCTCAGAAGCGCTGATATATTTGGCATACAAACCACCAGTTTTATTGAAAACAGAAATAAATACAAAATAAGCGAAGATGTATCAATGGGCTCCACACAATGGCTCACGCTCAACCGCTATCAGAATTTTGAAAATAATACCAAAGCCTGCCTCTCTGATTTAAAGGGAAAAGGCTACCGCATTGTGGCCACATCTCTTCACAAAAACAGCATATCTTTAGAAGATCTGGATGTTTCCAAACCCTTTGCTTTGGTATTTGGCACGGAATTAACCGGTATCACCAAGGATGTGGAAGATATGGCTGATGATTTTGTGAAATTACCCATGTATGGCTTCACAGAAAGCTTCAATATCAGTGTATGTGCGGCCTTGTGCATGTATAACCTCAGTACTAAAATACGAAAGGAAGTGCCTCATTATGGATTAACGGAGGATGAAAAACGGGATATCTACATCGACTGGTTAAAAGCTTCTATCCGCAAGCATGATCTGATCATCAAGGAATTCGATCTTAAATATTTCGAGGAGATAAAGGTTAGTAAATGATGGGCGTGTGCCTGCAAAAAGTGCAGGCAGGCACCGGGCTGTCACTACAAGCTTTTACTTCACTTCGTTTCGTAAAAGGCTTTTCGTTTGCATCCCTCACGCAACTCTACTAAAAATATCTTTTTTACCCCTACAAAAATATCTTAAGACTTACTGCGTGAAGGATTGAAGCGATCCGCCAGCTGGCGGATGCCTGTTCTCTTGCAAAAGATTGGAGCGAAAAGCCTGACCCCGCTGCCTCTTTTGCGGGGACACGCCCAAATATTCTCATTAATTTAAAGCCCTAAATCTATTGCCTTTTTGTAGAAAAACCATATATTTGAATGATGGAATTTTCAGCAGCTCAAATAGCAGCCTTATTAGGCGGAACCGTGGAAGGAGATGAAAACACAGCTGTTTCTAACCTTTCAAAAATTGAAGAAGGTATACCCGGAACCTTATCGTTTTTGGCAAACCCCAAATACACCAATTATATCTATGAAACCAATGCCAGTGTTGTTATTGTTAACAAAACATTGGTTCTTGAAAAACCTGTTAAATCTACCTGTACATTAATCCGTGTAGAAGACTCCTATGCAAGTTTTGCTACATTACTGGAAATGTACAACCAGTTCAAAGGCAATAAAACAGGCATTGAACAGCCGTCTTTTATCAGCCAAACTGCCAAATACGGAACAGATTGCTACATTGGTGCATTCGCCTATATTGGAAATAACGTTAAGATCGGAAATAATACTAAAATTTATCCTCACGTATACATTGGCGATAACTGCACGATTGGCGATAACACCACTTTGTTTTCAGGAGTAAAAGTATATCACGAATGCAAAATCGGAAATAATGTTACCGTGCATTCGAGTACGGTTATTGGCAGCGATGGCTTTGGCTTTGCGCCACAAGACGGGAAAGAATTTGCCAAAGTACCTCAGATAGGAAATGTGGTGATTGAAGATAATATCGAAATTGGTTCTAATTGCTCTATCGACAGAGCTACACTGGGTTCTACCATCTTACGTAAAGGCGTAAAATTAGATAACCTGGTACAAATAGCGCATAATGTAGAAGTGGGCGAAAATACTGTCATTGCAGGATTATCAGGCGTTGCGGGATCAACCAAAGTTGGTAAAAATGTCATGATCGCTGCACAGGTAGGCATTGTAGGGCATATTAAAATTGCCGACGGTGTAAAAATTGCCGGACAGGCAGGTGTGGGTTCTTCTATCGAAAAAGAAAACGAAATCGTACAAGGCTCTCCGTCGTTCCCTTTAGGAGATTTCAGAAGAAGTTACGTACTCTTCAGAAACTTACCGAAATTGAATGACCGCATGAAAGACATTGAAAATAAATTAAAATAATGTGTTAATGAGTCAATATGACTATTAGACAATTAAAAAAACAATAACATAAATTGGCTCTCTATTGTCAAATTGACTAATTGCCGAATTAACTAATTAAAAATATGGCTGATAAACAAAGAACAATACAAAAAGCGGTTTCCGTAACAGGCAAAGGCTTACATACAGGAGCTCCTGTAACATTAACATTTAACCCTGCACCTGAAAACCACTGGTACAAATTTCAAAGAACAGATTTAGAAGGTCATCCCATTATTGATGCCGACTGCGATTTAGTAGTAGATACTTCCCGCGGAACCACTCTTGAAAAAAACGGCGCACGCGTTCATACCACAGAGCACGTACTGGCCGCATTAGTAGGAATGGGAATTGATAACTGTTTAATTCAGGTAACGGGTCCTGAGATGCCGATTATGGATGGAAGTTCATTGAACTTTATTGAAATATTGGAAACGGCAGGTATTGTTGAGCAAGAGGCCTTTCGCGATTATTTTGAATTAACGGATAACCTGACATATGAAGATCCTATTAAAAAGGTGGAAATGTTAGCTGTGCCTCAGGATGAATTCAGAGTAACCGTGATGGTGGATTATGGTAGCGAAGTGTTAGGTACACAACACGCCGGTATGTATAACATCAGAGAGTTCAAAGATCAGATTGCTCCTTGCAGAACCTTTGTATTTTTAAGAGAATTGGAAGCTTTACTGGCTCATAATCTAATTAAAGGTGGTGATATGGATAACGCCATCGTTTTGGTGGACAGCGAATTACCTGAAGATAAATTAAACCACTTACGTAAAGTATTTAATAAACCGGATGTTGAAGTAAAAGGACGTGGTGTATTAAACAATACCAAACTTCGTTTTTTCAACGAACCCGCTCGTCATAAATTGCTGGATATTGTAGGCGATTTAGCCTTAGTTGGCAAACCAATGAAAATCCATGTTTTAGCAGCACGTCCCGGACATGCCGGAAATGTTGATTTTGCTAAAAAACTAAAAGCATTGGCTAAGACTCAAAAAGCAGAAAAAGATTATCCTAAAATCGATATGAATAAGCCTCCGGTACTTAATATCATGGATATCATGAAATTATTACCACACCGTCAGCCAATGTTATTGGTAGACAAGATCATGGAAATTTCTGAGCAACATGTGATCGGAGTGAAAAATGTAACGCTTAACGAAGAGTTCTTTAAAGGACATTTTCCTGAAAATCCGGTAATGCCGGGAGTTTTACTGATAGAAGCTATGGCTCAATGCGGTGGTGTATTGGTATTAAAAACAGTTCCTGATCCTGAAAATTATTTAACCTATTTCATTAAAATTGATGGAGTAAAATTCAGACAACAGGTTATTCCGGGCGATACAGTGGTATTCAGTTTAAATCTGGTAACACCGATCCGCAGAGGAATATGTCATATGAAAGGTACTGCCTATGTGAACAACAAACCTGTAATGGAAGCTGAAATGATGGCTCAGATTGTTAAAGTAAAAGGTAATGAAGTAAAAACACCGGAAGCACAATTAGCATAACCAAAAACCATTTCTAGTTTCTAGTTTGAAGTAGATAAACTAGAAACTTCAAATAAAAAACTAGAAATATTATATATGATTTCACCTCTTGCAAACGTTAGCCCTAAAGCAAAAATAGGCAATAATGTTACGATAGAACCATTTGCAACCGTTTACGAAGATGTTGTGATTGGCGATAACACACATATTCATCCCAATGCTATTATTTACCCTGATACCACTATCGGAAGCGATTGCCAGATTTTTCCAGGAGCTCTGGTTGGTATTGTTTCTCAGGATTTAAAGTACAAAGGAGAAAAAGCAATAACCACTATTGGCAACAACACTATTATCAGGGAATATGCAACCATTCATAAAGGCACTGCTGACCGAATGATGACTTCGGTAGGAAGCAATTGCCTGATCATGGCATACGCGCATGTTGCTCATGATTGTATTATTGGTAATAATGTCATCCTAGCCAATTATGTTGGTTTGGCAGGGCATGTCACCATTGAGGATTTTGTGATTGTAGAAGGCTATGCAGCCGTTCAACAATTTATTGTTATTGGAGCACATAGCTTTTTAGCGGCCGGTTCAAAGGTCCGCAAAAATGTGCCGCCATTTATCAGAGTAGCACGTGATCCTTTACAATACATCGGTGTTAATACAGTTGGTCTTTCGCGCAGAGGTTTTGATAAAGAAACCATTAACCAGATAGAAGACATTTACCGGCTGATATTTGTACGTGGGCATAACGTTTCAAATGCTTTAGAATTAGTAGAACAGGAAATTCCAGATACAGATACCAGAAAACAAATCGTCAACTTTATACGTTCTTCTCAGGATGGAATTGTTAAGGGAATTTAAATCAGTCAATTTGGTAATGAGGCAATTTGACAATTAGCTAAAATTTATAACTCATAATTTATAACTCATAACTAACCATGTCTCGCATATTAACCGGAATAACCAGTAATAACATCCCTCACTTAGGAAACATTTTAGGGGCTGTATTACCTGCTATTGAACTTAGTAAAAAATCAGAAAACGAATCCTTTTTCTTTATTGCTGATTTACATTCACTGATTTCTCAGAAAGAAGCAGCAGCAAGAATTGCAAGCGTTAATTCTGTTGCGGCAACCTGGTTAGCATTTGATTTTGATACACAAAAAAATTTATTATACCGCCAAAGTCGTATACCTGAAGTATGTGAATTAACCTGGTATTTGAATTGTTTTACACCCTATCCCATGTTAGCCAACTCTCATTCGTTTAAAGACAAAGCCGACAGATTGAGTGATGTGAATTCCGGATTATTTACCTATCCGGTTTTAATGGCTGCCGACATTATTATGTACGATGCTGAATATGTTCCTGTGGGTAAGGATCAAATACAACATTTAGAAATCACAAGAGATATAGTTTCTGCGTTTAATAACAAATATCAGAAAGAAATATTTGTACTTCCTCAAGTAAAAATTGATGAAAATATGATGACCATTCCCGGAACAGATGGGCAAAAAATGAGTAAATCGTATAACAACTACATCAACATTTTTTTACCGGAAAAGGATTTGCTGAAAGTTGTGAAAACAATTATTACTGATACAACTCCATTAGAGGAGCCAAAAAATCCTGATACGTGTAATGTTTTTAAATTATACAGCTTATTAGCGGATGCCAATCAAATTACAGAGATGCGCGCTAATTATGCCAGAGGCGGTTATGGATATGGTCATGCTAAAATGGCGTTATATGAATTAATCTTAACCAAATTTGAGAAACCAAGAAATCGTTATAATGAACTTATGAGTAATACTGATTTACTGGAAAAAGAATTACAAGTTGGTGAGGCAAAGGCAAGAAAAATTGCTCAGGAAAAATTAAAACATGTACGCTCTGTATTAGGATTTTAACTCGCAGCCTGTTAAAAATAATTGAATGAAAAAAATCTACATCACTTTCCTTATTATTGGATTCACAGTTTTAGGATTAAATGCCAATGCTCAATGTACAGGTTGCACTACAAATATTACAGGCCTTGATGTGGCCAATCATCTTGTATTGTCAGGACAAACCCTTTGTGTATCTCCTACAGGAACATTAACGGGTTTAATTACTGTATCAGCAGGTGGTACACTTTGCAATCAGGGAAAAATAAATTCAACCAATGTTTTAATTTCGGGTGGTACGTTTAAAAACTACGGAACTATTGATACCTATAGTGTGACCATATCATCAGCAGGATCCTTCACTAATTATACCACTGCTTTAATTGATAGTTTATGGATCACTAATTCTAATACATCCTATATTAATAATGGTACACAAACCGGAACTGCTCTTGGAGTATCAAATCATGGATCCGTTACCAATAACGGAACTATTACCGTTTACGATCATGGCGATTCTTTAGCAACATTTATCAATAATGGAAACATTACTGTAACAAACAATTGTGCCGCTTCATATACAAGTACCTGTATTAATAATGGAAATATTACTGTAAACAATGATTTTGCAACTTCCTACAATAGCACGTTTACCAATAATAATTACATGAAAGTCATGCGTGATTTTTATAACTCCACAAGTTCTGTTTTTACTACTAACTGTATGATTACTATTGGAAGAGATTGGTATAATTCGGCAACCATATACGGACCTGCAGCTACAAGTTGTGGTGGTTTTAATATCGCCGGTGCTTCCTATAATAGTGGCATTATAGGTTCCGGAACCACCCACATAGATATATGTGATGTGGGACACCCCGCACTTGGTCTGGACGGTCCGGGGGGAACCATTAACGGAACAACCACTTATTGTAACTGTAACAATAGTTGTGTTCCGGTTGCCACAGGCATACAGGAATTGCAAAGCGATGTATTTATTAATACCATTTACCCAAATCCAGCATCCCATCAATTAACCATTCAGTTACATCTTAAAGAAAGTGAATTATTACTTTTCGAAGTAAGAGACATGATGGGTAAAATCATATGCACTACATCATACCAGGCTTCTGTGGGCGAGAATGAAGCCGTCATTCCTGTCTCCGATCTGGCACAGGGAACTTATATTTTAACTATGACAGATGCCCGTCAGCGTCGATCCAACCGCTTATTCAACGTTTATAAATAACAAAAGAGCCTGAATGATATCAGGCTCTTTTGTTATACTATTATTCATTAATGTGCTTCCAGCCAATTAGAGCCAACCCCCATACCAACCTCTACAGGAACATTTAAAGGAAGTGCATGCTTCATATGCTTTTCAATAATAGGTTTTATAATATCCAATTCCGGCTTATACACATCAAACACTAATTCATCATGAACCTGTAAAATCATTCTCGATTTAATATTCATGCTTTTTAATTCGTTATGAATATTAATCATTGCTACTTTAATCATATCTGCTGCAGAGCCTTGTATAGGTGCATTAATGGCATTTCGCTCAGCGTAAGATCTTACAGTGGCATTATTGGAATTAATATCTTTTAGCCAACGTCTGCGCCCCATCAGAGTTTGAACATAACCATGCTCTTTGGCAAAGTTAATTTCATTGTCCATATAGGTTTTAATAGCACCGTATTGCGCAAAATAATTATCAATTAATTGCTTTGCCTCTGCTCTTGGAATATTTAGGTTATCAGCCAATCCAAAAGCTCCTTGTCCGTATATAATTCCAAAGTTTACACTCTTTGCTTTATAACGCATTTCTTTGGTTACTTCACTTTCTTCAATACCATATACTTTGGCAGCTGTAGCCGTGTGAATATCCTTTCCCGAATTAAAGGCTTCGCACATATTAGGATCTTTACTGATAGATGCAACAATACGTAATTCGATCTGAGAATAATCGGCACTTAATAAAATATACTCTTCATTACGTGGGATAAATGCTTTACGTATTTGCCGACCGCGTTCCGTTCGGATAGGAATATTCTGAAGATTCGGATTATCACTGCTTAAACGACCTGTTACTGCTACCACTTGATTAAAGGTTGTATGAATACGTCCTGTTTGCTCATTAACCAGAAGTGGCAAAGTATCCACATATGTAGATTTGAGTTTAACTAGCTCCCGGTAATCTAATATCTTAGCAACAATAGGATGCTTACCTTCCAGCTTCGATAAAATATCTTCGCCGGTAGCATACTGACCTGTTTTTGTTTTTTTAGGTTTATCAATAATTTTCAGATACTCAAATAAAATTTCTCCAACCTGTTTAGGAGAAGAAATATTAAACTTTGTTCCGGCTAATGCCTGTATCTCCGCATCCACTTTAGTAATATCATCTTGCAACTGAGCAGAAAATTCATTCAAACCTGCCACATCCACATTAATACCTTCCCTTTCCATTCCTGCCAATGCTTCTATCAAAGGCAATTCAACTTCATGAAATAATTTTTCAGTACCCGACTCTTTTATTTTTGGTTCAAAAGCATGTTTTAATTTAAGAGTGATATCAGCGTCCTCGGCTGCATAATCTTTAATAATATCAATCGGAACAGAACGCATACTCAACTGGTCTTTTCCTTTTTTGCCAATTAATTCCTCGATGCTAATTGGCGAATAATCCAAATACGTTTCCGCCAATACATTCATATTATGGCGCATTTCAGGCATAAATAAAAAGTGTGCCACCATCGTATCCCATAATCTGTTCTTAATTTCAACACCATAATTTTTTAACACCTGCAGATCGTATTTGATATTCTGACCAATCAATACCTTAGCCGTGTCTGAAAATAAAGGCCTAAATAAATCAATTAAAGCCTGCGCCTCAGCTCTGTTTTCAGGCACCGGCACATAATAGGCTTCATTAGCTTTAACCGCAAACGACATCCCTACGATTTCGGCCTTAATGGTATCCAGGTCGGTGGTTTCACTATCAAAACAAAATTCAGAATTCGAGCTTAAAACAGCGATCAGATTCTCTACTGATTCAGGTGTATCGCATAAACTGTAATTCGGATTTATATCTTTAATCGTTTTAAATACTTTGGCTTCCTCAGCGGCAATGGTTTCCAAATGCTCTTCACTAAACAAATCACCCGAATTAAACAGATCGGCTTTTGGTTTAGATGCTTCCTTAGTCTTAGCCGACCCAAAGCTGGCTGAATCTTTAGCTCCACCGATATCTTCTCCTAATACTTTTTGAGCAATGCCTCTGAATTCCAGTTCCGCAAATAACTCACGTAACACATCCTTATTGATGGATTTAAGTGCCAGTTCCTCTTCATTAAATTCAACAGGAACATCTAATATAATAGTAGCCAACCATTTTGACTGCAAAGCTTTCTCTTTATTATTTTCAACTTTTTCTTTCAGTTTTCCTTTTAATTTGTCCGTGTTCTCCAACAGATTCTCAATCGATCCAAAATCTTTTATCAATTGAATAGCTGTTTTTTCGCCTACTCCGGGAATGCCTGGAATGTTATCTACTTTATCTCCCATTAATCCTAATATATCTATCAACTCAGACACATTTCGGATTTCCCATTTTTTACAAATTTCCTCTACCCCCAATATTTCGGCACCATTTCCTAAACGCGCAGGCTTATAGATGAATGTATTTTCGTCTACTAACTGTCCGTAATCTTTATCAGGTGTCATCATATAAGTAGTAAAGCCTTTTTGTTCGGCAATCTTAGCCAGAGTACCAATGGCATCATCGGCTTCAAATCCGGGCGTTTTAATAATAGGAATATTGAACCCTTCTATCAGTTGAATGATATATGGAATACAAGTTCTTAAATCTTCCGGCATCTCTTCACGCTGTGCTTTGTATTCCACAAATTCAGTATGGCGTACAGTAGCCTCCGGTGTATCAAACACAACAGCAATGTGTGTGGGTTTTTCTTTATTTAAAATTTCCAGCAAGGTATTGGTAAAACCAAATATGGCAGATGTGTTAAGACCTTTTGAGCTAACACGTGGATTGCTGCTAAACGCAAAATAGGCTCTATATATTAAAGCAAAGGCGTCAAGTAAAAATAATTTTTTTGGTGTGTCTTTTGTAATCATGAAATAAGTTAATTGCCAGCAGATGCCTCGTTAAATTCTTTAAAGTAACTCTCTAAAGTTTGTTCATTAAATGTAATCTCTTTTTGGTCATTGATCTTCTGAACCAATGATTTATTACTCTTAAATAAATCTTTCAGTTGTTTTTTCAGTCCTTTCTCATCTACGATTTTAAACTGCCCATCACCTTTCTCTTCCATCACACAAAACTCATGTATTTCATTGGCAACGCCATCTTCTGTCACTTCAAAAACAGTTTGATATAAAGATACTTTTCCCTGACTCAACACCTTGAAATAACAGGATCTATTATTATGAAAAGCGCTGATATAATAATAGTTATCATAACCATAACCTTTTATTTTGTCGGGTGTATACAACCGTACCTTATTAGAGGGGTCTTTAAAGTTTATCTTTTGGTATAGCTCTATCTTTTTTGTTTTTGGCATTTTCAGCTGACCTTTAATGGTATCGCCCTTAAGCGTTACAACATAGGCATTTTCAAACACATCTGCCGTTTTTTTCGCTTGAGCAAAACCACATAACCATTGCAGTATAAATGCCAGAATGAATAAGCGTTTCATAGTTTACTATTATAATGGAAATTTTATTTCATAGATTGTTGGCCACAACTTACCGGTAACCAACACCTTGTTAGACACCGAATCGTAAGCAATGCCGTTGGTTTCTGCCAAATAAGGATTACGCACTTTGCTTTCATACTGCAGCGTCGTTAAATCCATTTTACCAACCACATCCCCTGTTTTAGGATCTATCTTCACGATCGTGTTAGTGGTCCATATATTTGCATATATAAATCCTTTGATATATTCAAGTTCATTTAAATTTTCAACAACATATCCATTCTCAGCCACATCCAGTGTTTTTACCACACTAAACGTCGTAGGATCCAAATAAGTAATATAGCTGGTGCCATCGCTCATAATTAATGATTTGCCATCTGTTGTAAGCCCCCAGCCTTCTCTATTCGTGTAGTTGAACTTCCCGATGTTTTTATATGTTTTTCCATCGTAAATAAATCCTGTTTGGTTTTTATACGTTAGTTGAAAAATTTTACCATTTAAAAACACAATACCTTCTCCGAAATACACATTCCGATCCAGTTCAGCTTTCACATCTATTTTGCCTGTTTTTAAATCCACACTTCCAAACAGAGATTTTGTTTGCGGTAAGTTATCCGGTGATCCCGTGCTTTCAAATAATACATTATCATGAAATAAAAATCCTTCCGTAAAAGAAGTGATGTCATGAGGATATTGGTTCTCTACCGTAAATTTAATTTCCGGAATCTTAGGCGTATTATCCACAACAGGCTGCTCTTCTATCTTCTCTTTTGGTTTTTCAGGACCACAGGACATCAATACGACCAATGCAATACTAAAAAAATAATGTATGCGATATTTAAAATTCATATACCTTTCTTAAAATTTATGGTTAGATACTCCAGGTAACGCCGTCTTTACTGTCTTTTACCTGAATATGAGCAGCCGTTAATTTGTTTCTGATATCATCGGATGTTGCAAAATCTTTGTTAACTTTTGCCTTGTCTCTCAGTTCCAATACCAATTTCATCACACCTTCCAATGCAACATTTGCTTTACCTGTTTCTTCTTCTTTTTTCAAGCCCATGATATCAAACACAAAATGCTGATAGATGTTATTTAATAAGTCAATGTCAGCCTGTGTTAAGGTTGCTTTTTTATCATAAGCCGAATTGATCATTCGGATAGCATCAAATAAACTGGCAATGAGCACAGGTGTATTAAAATCATCGTTCATAGCATTGTAGCATTCTCTCTCTAATGCCGGAACATTTTCTGAAGACGTAACAGATGCTTTTAGTAACTGAAGTGTTTTATAGCTCTCCATTAAACGATTATAAGCTTTTTCCGCTGCCTCCAAAGCATCATTACTGAAATCCAAAGTGCTTCTGTAATGTGTTTGCATCATAAAAAATCTAACAGCCATCGGGCTAAAGCCTTTCTTTAATAACGGATGATTGCCCGTAAATAATTCCATTGGTAAAAAACTATTTCCCAATGATTTACTCATCTTCTGTCCGTTAACCGTTAGCATGTTTGTATGCAACCAATAGTTAGCCGGGCTCTTTCCACAATAAGCTATATTCTGAGCAATTTCATTGGTATGATGTGTGGCTTGCAAATCCATGCCTCCACCGTGTATATCAAATTGTTCGCCCAGATATTTTGTACTCATAGCCGAGCACTCGATATGCCATCCCGGAAAACCAACACCCCATGGACTGGGCCATTTCATTAAATGTTCAGGTTTTGCTTTTATCCAAAGGGCAAAATCCAGTCTTCCTTTCTTTTCTTCCTGTCCATCTAATTCGCGGGTATTTTCTAATAGCTCCTCCAACTTACGATTGGTTAAAGCAGTATAGTTATTGGTTTTGGCAAATTTTTCCACATCAAAATATACAGTTCCATTATGCTCGTATGCCAATCCGTTACTGATAATCTTTTTAGTGATCTCCTGTTGTTCAATAATATGACCCGTTGCCGTAGGTTCAATGCTTGGCGGCAGGGTATTGAACATGGCCATAATATCTCTAAATCCAACTGTATACTTCTGCACAATTTCCATCGGCTCCAGCTGAGCCAGTTTTGCTTTCTTAGAAATTTTATCTTCGCCAACATCAGCATCACCTTCCAAATGCCCGGCATCGGTAATGTTTCTCACATAACGTACTTTATACCCAAGGTGAAGCAGGTAACGATAGATAATATCAAAAGACATAAATGTGCGGCAATTGCCTAAATGCACATCACTATAAACGGTAGGACCACATACGTACATTCCCAAAAAGGGAGCATTAATGGCTTTAAATTCTTCTTTTGTTCTACTGAGCGTATTATAAATAAACAGTTTTTCCATAAAAATATTAGATTCTAAATTTAGCAAAAAAAAGGACGGTATTGTACCGTCCTTTTTCATTTAATTTTATTTAAGAATTAGTTTTCTACCGGAGTATCTCCAACATATAAACCATTTCGGTATACAGATACTCTTTGTAAGATTCCGTTTTCATCGTAGATGTATGCTTTACCATCCATTAAGCGGTTATCTTTAAATACACCGTCTTTGGTAATTTGCTTGTTTTTATTATAAGTAATGTGTTGTCCGTTTAAAACCATTGGCCCTTTAGAGGCTGCTACTCCGTTTGGTTTTTCATCTGCTTTTAACACAATCTTCGGTGCATTTTCCAATGGATCTTCTTTGGTTTTAACAATTGGTTTTTTTGGTTCAAACTCTTTAATAGAAGCAACGTCTACAGCACCATCGTTGTACGTTTTTTCAGCTTTTAAATCACCGTTTTCGTGGTATTCTTTAATAACGCCTGATTCTTTACCGTTTACGAAGTTACCTTCAATAGCAATTTGACCATTTTCATGGTAATATTTTACAGGACCTTCTCTTTTTCCGCTGGCATTAAAGTTAAATTCGTGTTGTGGTTGTCCGTTTTCGTAGTATAATTTATAAGGGCCTGTCCAACGGTTGTTTTTCCAATTTCCTTCTTCAGAGATCTTTCCATTTTCATGATAC